>JAIEOG010000222.1 GCA_019750655.1 bacterium | reverse complement strand
AGCTGTGCCGCACTCGAAGCAGCCGCCTCGGGCGGGGCTTCCGAAAAAGAAATCTGCTCACACATTGATTCGATTGAAGCGCTCTACCAGGAAGCGTTAGCGCGCTTGAGCGAACTCTTCCCCTCGTAAAGCTTAGTGCTTGATGGCTTCGCTCTCGGTGGGACCGAGAGACAGGCTGTACTTCTGCGCCTTGCGGTAAAGCGTCGCACGGTCAATTCCCAGGACTTCTGCAGCCCGGGATTTGTTGAAGTCTACCGACGCCAACACCTTCGCAATGTGATCGCGTTCGACTTCGTCGAGAGACTGGGGGGCCGACGGGACGAGCGGCGCCGCCGCCTCAGGAGCCGATAGACGAGTAGTCTCTGGAAAATCCTCTGGGTACAACAACCGGCCCTGGGTCATCGCAAGGGCGTGTTGAACCGCATGTTCGAGCTCTCGCACGTTCCCAGGCCAGGAGCGAAGGCGCAGCATATCGAGCGCCTCAGGCGAGACAGTGACCTGCCCGCGCCCTTTGCCCTGCGTGTGTTTCTGGATGAAAAACTTCACCAGCGCTTCTAGGTCTTCCGCTCGTTCGCTCAATGGCGGGATACTGATTCGAAGAACTTTCAACCGGTAATAAAGATCTTCGCGGAACTTCCCCTCGCTCACCGCTTGCTCGAGATCGCGGTGAGTGGCCGCGAGCACGCGCACATTTACCCGACGGTTTTCATTGCTGCCAACGGGTTTGATTTCGCCGTTCTGCAGAACGCGCAGGAGCTTGACCTGCATTGCGGGGCTGATATCGCCGATTTCATCTAGGAAAAGTGTGCCGGTATCGGCTTCGTCGAAAAGCCCGCGCTTATTGGCGATCGCGCCCGTGAATGATCCCCGCATATGCCCAAAAAGCTCCGACTCCAAAAGCGTGTCGGAAAGAGCCGCACAATTGACGGCGATAAATGGAGCGTCTTTACGAGCGCTGTATTGGTAGATGGCGCGGGCGACGAGCTCTTTCCCCGTTCCACTCTCGCCACTGATCAACACATTGCTGTCGTTGAGCGACGCCAAAGCCAATAGACGATAGACTTCCACCATCTTGGGCGAGCGGCCAATAAGCATCGGCAACTCAGTCGCCGGGACGTTCGAGGGGGAACTATCTTTTTGCTGTGCGTTCCAATGCCCCACCGCGCGGCGGACCACCTGGCGAATCAAATCTGGGCGAAAGGGTTTGCTCAGGTAATCGAAAGCCCCGTTGTGGATTGCAGAAACCGCGCCCTGCAAAGTGCCGAAGCCGGTCATCAACACGGGAACCGCTTGGCTGCCTCGCTCGCGCAAAACAGAGAGCAAAGCATGCCCATCTACGGGCGACATTTGGACATCGGAAAGGACTACGGCAAATTCGGTTTGGTTGGCGAGCTCAAGTGCGCTCTGCCCATTGTCTGCTAAATCGACTGAGTAACCGTCGGCGGAAAGAATTCCCTTTAATAACTCACGAGTAACGGGATCGTCATCGACGATCAAAAGCCGGACCTGCTTCTGCTCAGACGGGCGCGCGGAAACGGGGATGCTCATCCACTCACTCCTAACGGGAACCGCACTTAGTTCTTAAGTCACAGCGTTAACATATGCGCCAGGGCGCCTCCAAGACTTTACAGCGGCCGCATCTGATAAAGGCACAAGGTTTAACGGGCTTCCGGAAGCGCCAGGAAAACCAGTGGCTTGCGGCGTGGCGAATTCTTGCTATACAGCGGGGTACGAGGAGGATTTATGCGGGCTCTAGCATTAGTATTTGTTTTGCCCTCTCTTTTAGCTGCGGCCGATCCAGCTGCCACTGAGGCAGCTGCAGAGGAACTCTGGGCGCGTGGCCAGTACGTCCTTTCCGTTGTCGAGGGCCTGGCGAAATCTAAAGAGGTCTCGGAGAGGGACGCCGCGCTCCTCGCAGAAGCGCTGGACCCGGCGAAAAAGCGTCTGCGTTTGGAGTTTGTTTTCGACGAACTCGGTGACCTCGTTGTCGTCGAAGCGGACGCGAAAAAAATCACCGCCTTTGTCGCGCGGGCTGACTTGAAAGAAATCGCCAATGGCTTGGGCGACCCAGGCGCCCACGGCGTCGCGATGAACCGCGAAGCCCTCAAAGCCCTTTGCCATGCGCAGGGCCTCGACGCTCTCGTGGATAAAGTCGGCTACGCGCCACTCGCTGAGGATCTCTTCCAAGAGTGGTTGAAGAAGCACGGCAAAGACCTCGAAATGCCGAAGTATTTCTACCAAGCACCCTAACCAAGCCGCGCCGCACCGCGGTCGAGCCCCTCTCTCGTTACGCCGATAAGCCTAGAGAGAGGAAGCGCCATGTACAGCGTGTTGCTGGTCGATGACGATGAAGGCCTGAAGGAGCTCGCGGGAAAATACCTGCAGCGCAATGGCTATAACGTAAAGACCGCAGCAGACGGTTGGGACGCCATTCGCGAAATCGTGGTCAGCAAACCAGACATCGTCGTG
>JAIEOG010000213.1 GCA_019750655.1 bacterium | reverse complement strand
CTCGCTCTTGGAAAAAGGGTCAGGCGCCGTAGAAAAGCTGCGCAGCCAGCGCGTTGCCGCGGCTGTGTCCGCTATGCAAGCGGCGGTCGGAGCAGAGCTTGGACGCCTCAAGGCGCTGGATGCCCGCAATGGCCTCGTAGGCAAACGCGAAGTCGCCTGGTGGGCGGAGCGCGAGAAGAAGCTCGCCGAAGCATTCTCCAATGCTCGAGTCCGTTTAGATTCTTTCCTGCTGATTGCCCAAGTTTGATATTCAATCCGGCGTGAAAACCGTCCTCACGCTTATTGTCTTCGGTTTTACTCTGTTCCCGAGTGCTTCTGCCGCCGTGTTGCACGAGTGCTGGCTTGAAATCGTTTTGGTGCGAGGCGCACGGGGGATTCCCACCGAGTTTGCCGATTTTTCTGATAATGCGCTGGTGCGAAAGCTAGGGCTGGCGAACATCTACGGCTACCGCCAAGGGACTATCCGGTTACGGGCCTTTTACCCGGTTTGGGTATTTGATGACTCGGAGCTGGTGGAGACTCTGAGAAAGAGTTACCCGCATGGTTTCGGCATCGGCCCACGTGGGGATTACCAGGGACTCTCCGCCTGGTTGAAGGAATGGGAGCGTGCTTACCAGGCCGTCGGCGGGAAACTTTCTGCGCGTTGGGAGCGCCCGGTCCGATCTGCGAAGCTGTCTGGCAGGGAATCTTTCTTGCGGAAGCTGGCATTGAACATCGCGCTCGAGTTTCACGAGCAAGCCATGCAGGGTGGGGCCCCAGGGACGTTTACGCGCAATCCGTTTGATCTCGATTGGAGTCTCTTGGGTTGTTACACGGAAATTTTGGGAATTTTTGGCTCTGCGGAGGCCTTTCAAACCCAATACCGCGATTTTGTCCGCCACACTTACGGCACGCGCACGCCGCCTCCTGGCCCTCTTTCGCCTGCGGACGCCATGCGCCAGGCGGTCTTGGATTTCTTGGGCCATAAGCAGCCACACCCGCACCGAGCGGCAGATGCTCGGCAGCGCTCGCAGGGTGAGCACGTGTCTGCAGCGGCCGATGCGATTGCGCAAAACCGTGAGGTCCCGCCGCTGGCTGCTATGGGATCGGAAAGCACTGCCACTGAGAACATCGCGCACTCCACGCTGGGCCTCGAGCTCTATAAGACGTTGGACGACACTTTCGGGAATTTAGGGATCTTCGTTCGCATGCTTAATCTTGAATTAGGCCGGCACGGGATTGAACCGATCATCCTCCCGCGCAGAGTTTCTTCTTGGGAAGAGGAATGGTTGATCCAAGTGGGAGTAGCGCAAAAGCAGATTCTGGCGCGGACGGATCGGCAATTCACGGGCTTTCAGGCGGAAGACTCCTCCGCCGCTGATTATCTAGAGCCGACGTCGGACTTGTTTGTGAAGGCGCGGCAGGCCTCGGAACTCGCGCCGGAAGCCTTCCTGAAGCGGCTCAATACGGCCATCCAAGAACGCGCGAACTAGCCTATTCGTTTAGCGCCGTTCCCCAGTTGCCATGGATCATATTGTACTGGGTCTCATTGATAGTTTCGGAATTCAGGTAGTACTGCGCACCGTTCGGAGAGTACTCGGAAATCAACATGGCGGATCCAAAGTTTGCGCGCATTTGCTCGATGAGTTGGAATTTTGAAGTGTCGCCGTAGGTGCTAGTTTCGAAGAGTACTGTGCCGTATTGCACAGTTTCGATAGTGCCCTTGATGCTCATCTGCCCGTAAGTCGAACCGACTACGCGACCAGAAATATTTAACTTATCGGCTCCATACTTCGCGCGGCCTTGAGCTGTTTTCGCTTCGAACACGATCGCCAGGTTGCCTTTGCTTCCATAGCTTGCGGATTCGAAGTTATAGCGGAAGTAGAAATCGCATTTATCGCCGGAGATTTCAATTTGGCGGCTGGTCTTATCGACTTTGCAGTCGTTTAAGTCGGCTTGGTTGCTGCCCAAGCGCACGATGCTGGACATGGTTGCATAGACTCCTTGCAACTGGCTCTTCTGGCCATCGTTCAACGGAGCCAGATAGCATCCCATTAACAGCCCAATGGCTGACATCCACACAACGTACCGCATCCTCACCACTCCCAGGCTCGCTCGGGCAGAGCACAGCCGCGGCGGTAAGTGCAGATAGCGTGCCCGGAAGTTTACAGCCTGCCGTTCCGACGACAGGCGGCTAGGTTTCAAGCGGTGGTGCCGTTTTGCGCACTAGCGAGGGGCGGCTTCGGCGTCGGGCTGCTTGGGTACGGGCCTTTGAGTGGCGCTTAAAACCACCTCGGGACGGGTGGGAACGAGCAGCTGTGTGTCTTTGGGGAGCACTAGCCGTACAGGGATCGACCCAGTGCGGAGTAAGTCATCCAAGGACGCGCGCGTGGTTTCCAGGAACGCCGGAAGAGGTGCGCCTTTGCGCGCCCGCACGGTCGCGGTCTTGGGTTGGACATGCACGTCGATAGAGGCGATTTC
>JAIEOG010000354.1 GCA_019750655.1 bacterium | reverse complement strand
GACCCGCGCATCCAGGACTTCATGGCATCGCAACTTGCTCTGGATGGCCGGGTCAAGCCCGGCCATGAGGGTGTTTTATGTTTTCGTCTGCGTCCGGAAAGACAAAACTTGACATTCTAACGTCATCGGATTATATTCCCAATATTATACTTGACGTACCCATTGGTACTTCGTAGGATTCCTTCATTGGAGACTCCGATGAAATCCGTATTGAACGACAAGCACTTCCACGACGAGAAAGCGGCCTACAAATGGGTTGAAGCCCGCGTTTGGCCGGAAGGTCCCGTTTGCCCGCATTGTGGAGGCGTGGAGCGCATTAACCCGATGAAGGGCAAAAGCACTCGGATCGGCACTTACAAGTGCTACCAGTGCCGTAAGCCGTTCACTGTGAAAGTCGGCACCATTTTCGAGTCCAGTCATATCCCGATGAAGCTGTGGCTGCAGGCGATCTTCCTGATGACCTCCAGCAAGAAGGGCATCAGCAGCAACCAGCTTCACCGTACTCTTGGCTGCACTCTTAAGACCGCGTGGTTCATGTCGCACCGTATTCGCGAGGCAATGCGCGAAGGCGGCCTGACTCCTATGGGTGGCAATGGCGGCATCGTTGAGGCGGACGAAACCTATTTTGGTAAGTCCAAAGAACCGAAGGTGTCCAAGCAACGCAAGGGCCGTCCATACAAAGTTGGTTCGCGTGGCCCCCGCGATAAGCGCGCGGTTCTTTCGCTGGTTGAACGTGGCGGTCGGGTTCGTTCTTTCCACGTCCAGAGCGCGGACAAGTCCACTGTTGCGAACATTGTGAAAGAGAACGTGGACCGTGAAACCCGTCTGCACACTGACGAGAGCCGCCTTTATCATGGTGCCGACGAATACTTTGAGAGCCACGAAACCGTGAAGCACTCGCTGAAAGAGTACGCGCGTGGAGACGTTCACGTGAACTCGGCAGAAGGCTTCTTTGGTATTTTCAAACGCGGCATGCGCGGCGTTTATCAGCATTGCTCTGAAAAACACTTGCATCGCTATCTTGCGGAATACGACTTCCGCTATAACTACAGAATGGCGCTTGGCGTTGGCGATGAAGGCCGCGCAACCATGGCACTCAAGGGTATCGTTGGTAAGCGGCTTACCTACGAAACAACTCGTCAACAGTGAGATCGGATGGCGAAAAAGTCCAAGGCTCGCAGCACTAAACGAAAAGCAAAGAAACCGGCGAAAAGCCAAGCGACGCGGTTCAAAGAAGCCGCGCGAAGGATAATTGCTGACGAAAGTGGGAAATCTTTTCATTCTGCTTTTGATAAAATTGTTGCGCCTAAAGCACCTTCCACCAAGGTGCGAGTGGGTCGCTCCTGATCGTCATAGGAATTGCCCTGTGGTGGATAAGGGCATTTGCGAGTTCCACGCTCCTTATGAAGTCGATTGCGTCTTTGATTTCCTTTTCTCCCCATTTTGATTGGATGCGCTCGACGCCGGTCAACAGATCAACCGTTATTACAGTCGGCTGAGACACATCTATTCCCTTGCCTTCCGCGAATAGCCGTCGCGCATGCCAAGCAACCATATCCGCTGCCTGCAACGGGAGAACGTCTTGGTCGTTTTCAAATCTAGGGCGCGCGCCTAGGTATTTTCTGAACTTCTCTGGCGCGTTCGCAACGTAGTCGTCGTAACCGCGCTGAATTAACTCGATGGGTTCTCCACCTTCGTCGTCGAATACGAAGTGAACCTTCTCATCAATGCCCTTGCTCTCTAAATAGCGGGCAAGAGTGCTCATTACGCCATGAAAGGCGAAGTAATACGGTCGATCATGATAGCGGTTCTCTAGCGCCCCAACGAAGTGTTTTTTCCAGGCTTCCGTTGACACGATGAAAAGAACCATCGCAGTCACGTTTCGGTTGATGATCTTGCAAAGTAATTTCAGCCGTTCATTGCGCTCATCTTCAGACCAGCCCTTAAACTGATCCTCACAACGATAGGCCTCCTTCATCTTGAAGTATGCGAGGGGTCTTGGATTGGGGGCGTCTAACGCCTCTTGCCATTCGCGCGTGAATTGCTCCCACGAAGCGACCGGCGCGATGTAGCCCGCCATCACGAAGAACGGCGAGTCTCCCATCGTCCCGCTAGCGTCAATGTGCGCGAGCATCAGTAGCAGTCGTCGGCTTCGCCTTGGTTCGGAATAACCGCAAACCAGCCTGCGAAGCTCTAGGAGGCCTTGGTTGTGGGGGGTGGTCGTCACGACTCACCCGCCCCTAAACCGTACCACGTGGGTACGGGAAGTATAATATTGGGATTATATTCCTATTCCGTTTTCTTCGAGGGCGCATTCATGAGGCGTTTTGATTGCGGGAAGCGGACGGCGCCTCCGATCGCATGTCGCAGATGCGGTCCGGGGCGGGTGCGGGGCACCGCCCGGCGAGACTAGGCTCGCCTGCCGGGAGCACGGCTGACGGAGATGCGTTC
>JAIEOG010000238.1 GCA_019750655.1 bacterium | reverse complement strand
GCGGCCTACAAAGAAGTTCAGGAAATCCAGAACCAGTACACCGAAGGTCTCATCACCGACGGCGAGCGCTATAACAAAGTGATCGACATCTGGGCGCAAGTGACCGAACAGGTCGCAGAAGAGATGATGGACGAATTGTCTGTCGAGTACGCGCTAGATGCCTCGGGCAAGAAAGTGCCTGTACCGAGCTTGAACTCCATCTACATGATGGCAGATTCGGGCGCGAGAGGTTCTGCTGCTCAGATTAAGCAGCTAGCTGGTATGCGTGGTTTGATGGCTCGTCCGTCGGGCGAAATCATCGAAACGCCTATTACCGCGAACTTCCGCGAAGGCTTGGATGCTCTGCAGTACTTCATTTCGACTCACGGTGCGCGTAAAGGCTTGGCCGATACCGCTCTGAAGACCGCACATTCCGGTTACCTCACCCGCCGTCTGGTGGATGTGGCTCAGGACATCGTGGTCGCGCAGCCGGATTGCGGCACGCAAGAAGGTATCGAAATCGCAGCTCTCGTCGAAGGCGGGGAAGTTATCGAAGCGATCGGCGACCGTATCCTCGGCCGCGTAGCGCTCGAAGACATCAAAGACCCGTACACGGACGAAGTACTCTGCAAAGCCAACCAGGAAATCGATGAAGCGCGCATGCAAATCATCGAAGAAGCGGGCATCGAAAAGGTGACCATCCGCTCCGGGCTGACTTGCCGCACGCAAGAAGGCATCTGCTGCTTGTGCTACGGCCGCGACTTGTCTCGCGGGCATCTGGTGAACATCGGTGAAGCGGTCGGTATTATCGCCGCTCAGTCGATTGGTGAGCCGGGCACTCAGCTGACCATGCGTACGTTCCACGTCGGGGGCGCTGCTTCCCGTCGCGCGGAACAGAGCAACCTGGAAGTCCGCCACGACGGTACGATTAAACTGATCCGCGCCAATATCGTGAAAGATCGCCAAGGCACGTACACGGTGATGAACCGTAACGGTGAATTGGCTGTTCTCGACGAAACGGGCCGTGAGCGTGAGCGTTACCCTCTGGTTTACGGTGCGAAACTGACCGTCCAAGACGGTTCGAAAGTCACCAAAGGCCAGAACGTCGCGACTTGGGATCCTTACACCGTGCCGGTTCTCACCGAGCAAGGCGGTAAGATCAACCTCGTCGATATTAGCGACGGGATGTCGGTCTCCGAGCAGGTCGACGAAGTCACGGGTCTTTCTCGCCGGGTCATCATTGACTCACGCGATACGGATCTTCGGCCTCGCGTCGTAATTCTCGACGATAAGGGCAACCCAAAATCGACTTATATGCTGCCTGTGGGCGCGAACATCCTGGTTTACGAAAAGGATGAAGTGCAGCCGGGTGACTCGATTGCGAAGATCCCACGCGAAACCATGAAGACCAAGGACATCACCGGGGGTCTTCCGCGTGTGGCCGAGCTCTTCGAAGCGCGTAAACCTAAGGAAACCGCCGCGATTTCTGAAATCGACGGGACCGTTTCTTTCGGCCGCGATAGCAAGGGTAAGCGCAAACTGATCGTCACGCCGGAAAACGGCGAGCCGAAGGAATACCTAATCCCGAAAGGCAAACACATCAGCGTTCGCGAGAACGACTTTGTGCGCGCTGGGGAAGCTCTGATGGATGGCGCGGCGAACCCGCACGATATCTTGGGCGTTCTAGGGGAGCGGGCTTTGGCCAATTACATGGTCAACGAAGTCCAGGAAGTCTACCGCTTGCAGGGTGTGCGCATTAACGACAAGCATATCGAGCTTATCGTGCGCCAGATGCTCAAGCGCGTTCGGGTCACTGACCCGGGCGATAGCGACTTCCTCATCGGCGAAAACGTTGAGAAGTGGCGCTTCGAAGCGGAGAACGACCGCGTGAACAAAGCGGGCAAGCGCCCGGCTATTGCGGCGCCTCTACTCCTTGGTATCACCAAGGCGTCCTTGAGCACGGAGAGCTTCATCTCGGCCGCGTCGTTCCAAGAAACGACGAAGGTTCTGACGGAAGCCGCTGTCCAAGGGAAGATCGACAGGCTGCGTGGCTTGAAAGAAAACGTCATCATGGGCCGCTTGATCCCTGCCGGGACGGGCTTGGATGTGTACCGCATGGTTCGCATCGACGCTCAGGAAGGCGCGCCGCTTGAAGAAGTCGCCGAAGTCGAAGTCGAAGAAGTCATCGACGACTCCGCTTTAGAGTCTAGCGAAGCCAAACTCTAAGCCGATTCTGAATTCATAAAAGGCCCGCGGGAAACCGTGGGCCTTTTTTTATTTCTGGGGTTCTAAAGAAACGGACCAGCCATTCCAGGCCAGACTCGAAGCACGGAGCTGGTGCCAAGTGGGCTTTTCAGAGCGGGTAGAAAACTCAGGATCGTAGGACGCATCTCCTAGGAGCGGGTGCCCGCTAGACGCCAGGTGAACGCGGACTTGGTGGGTCACGCCCGT
>JAIEOG010000133.1 GCA_019750655.1 bacterium | reverse complement strand
CAGAGCAAGTGTTAGCGGTAGGCCAAAATAACCCGAATTTCCCGATCCGGCCGCGAATCCCAAAATGCTGGCACCCGCTCGATCGAGAATTCCAGATGCCACGGCGCGTGCGGAAAGCCCGCACACGCAGCAGATGCAAAAAAACAATAACGGCAATGTGAGCCGCGCCGGCGTGAGCGGCATCCCCAAGATGGTGAAGAAAATGACGGCCGGCGAAATTGCGTAGATCAATATCGAGCCGACTGTTTCTGCCGAAAGCGAAAGGCGGCGGGCGGCGATTACGCCGCTGCCCACGACTAAGTAGAGGGGGAATATCTTGAGAAACAGGGCATAACCAGTCATTGAGCTGAGTTCTATACGAAACAAGCACTCGAAAGAACAGGTTTTTTCTGGGTTTTGCCCGCCATAATTACTCCACAATCCAGCTTTAAACTGGAATTAAACCTAAATCGTGTTCATGCGGTACGTATGTGTCCAAACACGACTAGCGTCAGCGATCGTCACTCTTCTGTTTTCTTCATTCGCCTATGGCGAATTTGGCACCCCTTTACGTCCACCGTCTTTCAGCGGCAACGTGGTTTACCGTGCCGTCGCGTCTCAACCCAGCAACACCACTAACTACCTTTCGGTGGGCCGTGCTTGGACGGGTTCTAACTACCAAGGCATCATTAGTTCGAATCTGGTCGATGGCGGCTGGAAGGACGGTTCCTTCACGCGCGGGGTTACCGCCTGGTACCCGGGCCAAACTTTCATCGATTTCTCGGGCGCCGGGTTCGATAACCTCTGCAACGCGGTTACCTATGCGTACGATGGCTACATCGTGGCCTGCCGGTCGATGAAGGCTAATGGCTACTACGACATCTACCTAGCGAAGGTAAACTCCTCCGGAACATTCGACGCCTCCTTCGGGACCAATGGGATTGTGGCGACGGGGCTCGCAGGCAATTCCACGGACGGCCATGGCTTTGTCCGCGGCATCGCTTACAACTCTGCCGTCAATGTCTCTAACTATGGTGTAGTCACCGTCGTCGGAAGCACCGGCAAGAATGCCACGACCTACCGCCCATTCGCTGCCTCGTTCGATCAGAAAACGGGTGCTGCTTGGGGATCCAAAGTCACTATCAACGACTACTTAGGCAGTGCTGTGGGGATTATCTACGACTCCACGACGAGTAATGCGTACTACATGGCCGGTACGGAAACGGTGGCTCCGCACAGTTTCTACATCCACAAATTCACCTACAGTAACTCGTCGGATACGAGCTTGGACGAAGCCGCCTCTCCCTGGGGCGATCCGATTGATTTCACCGTGGCCGGTGGCGGTTCGGAGTCGGTTCCGAGCGGCATTGCGTTGGGTTCCACGGGAGGTTGGGGGGTAGACATCGTTGCGGTGGGCGCGAATAAAACCTCAGCGTCGTCGGGGAATTGGCGTTGCGCCACAGCGGCGCTGGAAAGTTCGACAGGTAATCTTCGCCTGGTTTATGGGAAAGCTGCAATTACGGGCGGCGTCGACGATAAAGGCATTACACTCATCACCCACGACGCGACTCACGACTGCATTTTGAATAGCGGGACGGCGCTGGGCAGCGGAGTCATGGCGGTTCTCGGGGCGGCCTATACTACGGCCAACTCCAACTACGATCAGCTTGTCATTAAGCTCGATGCCGATGGGAATCCTGTGACTGGATTCGGGACGAGTGGTTTCAAACTGATTTCGGCGGGCCCCGCCGACGATGTGAATAACTCCGCGGTAAAGATCGGAAGCTATCTATACACGGGCGGCCGTGTCCACAATGCGGGCCTCTACCAGGGGGGCGATCTCCAGCGCATCGATATTACGGCCGGAACCCCCGCACCGACGGTATCGAGCCTCTCTACCTCAGCGACGGCGACCTCCGGACAGACGGCAAGCATCACAGTGACGGCGACTTATTCCGATGCTTCCACTGCGAGTGTACCCCTCGCTTCCATGAATCTATCGACGACAGATACGAGCAAAATCACTTTAGGCACTTCCTCCGCATTCGCACTTTACGGCGTGACGGGCAGTGCGACCATCGCGGCGACGCTCAGTGAAACCATCAGTAGCAACATCTCTCTCTCCATCGCGGCACCGACCTACGTGACCACGAATATCAAGGGCGATTGGACGGGGGCCTACGCCAACCAGACAGGCCCCTTCGCCGCAGGAGCTTCCGGCACGACTTGGTACGACCGCACGACCAATGCCTACAACGGGACGAAAAATAGCAGCACGTATGCGGCTTGGTCCGGCACTGGCACCTATTCCTCTCCCTATGCGGTGACTTTCAGTGGTTCAGGCAGCGTAAATTTTGGGACCGGTCCGCTGGCCTCGCAGACAAAAATGCTCTTCACTTCTTGGATCAAACCCGGCAACGGCACCGCTAACGCGAACGACGCCGTGGTC
>JAIEOG010000442.1 GCA_019750655.1 bacterium | reverse complement strand
CACCGTGATGTGGTGGCCATACGCCTTCGCAACGCCGTATGGGCTGCGCGGGTAAAACGGTGTGGTTTCTTTTTGTGGAATCTCGCGGACCTTCCCAAACATTTCGGAGCTGGAAGCTTGGTAGAACTTGGCCTTTGGGCAAGTAGCGCGTACGGCTTCCAACATGCGCGTGACACCTACGGCAGTGAACTCCGCCGTCAAAACTGGCTGTTGCCAAGACGTCGGCACGAAAGACTGGGCTGCGAGGTTGTAGACCTCATCTGGCTCGGATTGTTGCAAGGCTTGTGTCAGCGAGACCTGATCGAGCAAGTCGGCTTGGACGAGCGTTACGCGATCGCGGATATGCGCGATGCGCTCATAGTTTTCCGTAGAGGAGCGCCGTACGACACCGAAAACCTGGTAGCCCTTCCCTAAAAGGAATTCCGCTAAGTACGAACCGTCCTGGCCCGTAATCCCCGTAATCAGTGCGCGCATCAGTTCTCCTTGTCCTCACCCCTCGTCGAGGATTTTTTTGACTAGATCGTTGAGCATCGCCGGGTTGGCTTGTCCCTTGGTTTCCTTCATCACTTGACCGACGAAGAACGCGAAGAGTTTTACCTTACCGGCTTTATAATCTGCGGTCTGTTGGGGGCTAGCAGCCACCACTTTCCGCACAGCCGCTTCGAGAGCTGCTGGATCGCTAATCTGGACCATGCCCTTTTCTTTGATGATCGCTTCGGGATCGCGCCCGGTGGCAAACATCTCTTCAAAGACGGTCTTAGCAATCTTACCGCTAATTTTGCCTCCCTCCACCTGCGCAATCAACTGCGCAAGCTGAGGAGCTGAAACGGGGCTCGCGTCGATTTCCTTACCCGCTGCGTTAAGACGGCCTAGAAGCTCATTCATTACCCAGTTAGCAGCGGCTTTGGCGTTGCCCGAGCCTGAGACGACCGCTTCGTAGTATTCAGCCAATTCTTTGGAGGCCGTGAGAACGCCGGCGTCGTACTCGTTAAGGCTATACTGCTCTTTGAACCGCCCGCGCTTAGCCGACGGCATTTCCGGCATTTCGCTTCGGATCTTCTCAATCCAAGCGTCCGGAATGACCAAAGTCGGCAAGTCCGGCTCGGGGAAGTAGCGGTAGTCGTGCGCCTGTTCTTTGGCGCGCATTACTTCCGTGATGCCCTTGGCGGAATTCCAACCACGCGTTTCCTGGTGGATCTTTTCGCCGGTTTCTAGGCAATCAATCTGGCGTGCGATTTCGTAATCGATCGCCTTCTCTACATAACGGAAGGAGTTGATGTTCTTCAGCTCCACCTTCGTGCCGAACTTCGGCGCGCCGCGCAGACGCACCGAAACGTTGGCATCGCAGCGGAAGCTGCCTTCCTCGAGGTTGCCGTCGCAGATGCCGCCGAAGCGTAAGATCGAATGCAAAGAGCGCAAGTACTGCCCAGCTTCGTGGGAATTGCGCATATCCGGCTCACTCACGATTTCGATCAAGGGCACGCCGGCACGGTTCAAGTCGACACGTGTACCGCGCGTGGCATGGATGGATTTGCCGGCGTCCTCTTCGAAGTGGATGCGGGTAAGGCCGATCCATTTCGTCTCGCCGGTGTTTAGCACCACTTCGACTTTCCCTTGGGTGCAGTACGGTTTTTCGTACTGGCTAATCTGGTAGCCCTTAGGAAGGTCTGGGTAGAAATAGTTCTTCCGCGCAAACACGCTCTCGGCGTGGATCGTGCTATGCGTGGCGATGGCCGCCCGAACACCCAGTTCAATTGCCGCCTGGTTGATCACGGGCAATGCGCCCGGCTGTCCGGAACACACAGGGCAGATTTGTGAATTTATCTCTCCGCCGAAAGCATTCGCGCAGGAGCAGAACATCTTGCTCTTAGTAAGCACCTGAGCGTGGACTTCCAGACCGATTACGGCTTCGTACTTTTCTGCACTCATGCTGCACCTCCGCGCCAAGGGGATTGCGCTAAAGGACCCCGGACTTTTTCAAACGCATGGCTCACTTGGAACAGCTGCGATTCGTCGAAGTGCTTTCCAATCAGCTGCAAACCTATCGGTAGGCCCTTGGAATCTACGCCGCTCGGAACGGAAATGCCCGGCAGGCCCGCCAGGTTCACGGGCAGCGTGAAGATATCGGACAAATACATCGTCAACGGATCGTCGACCTTTTCTCCCAGACGGAAAGCCGTGGAGGGAGATGTCGGCGAAGCGATGCAGTGGCATTTCGAGAAGGCTTCTTCGAAGTCCTTCTGGATTAGGCGGCGCACTTGGTTCGCCTTGCCGTAAAACGCGTCGTAGTAACCCGCGCTCAGCGCGTAGGTTCCGAGCATGGTGCGCATCTTCACTTCGCGTCCAAAACCAGCGCCGCGGCTCTTGCTGTAAAGCTGTGCGAGATCGGTGGCATTTTCCTCGCGCCGGCCGTAATTGTAGATCAGC
>JAIEOG010000395.1 GCA_019750655.1 bacterium | reverse complement strand
TTTGAGTTCTGCGATATGCGTTTTGAGGGCAGCCACAGTTAGGGCGCCTTCGCGCTGTCTTTGGGCGACGAGCAAGTCGAGCGCCTGCTCAACGAGTGCTAGGACTTCCGGCGACAGTGCCGGGGATTCCGGGGCGCTTTCCACGGGCAACAGCACCTTGCCGGTAGCCAGCACGGCGTCAAGAGTCGGCGCTTCCCAACCTGGAAACTGCGCCTGCAACTGTTTGCATGCGTTCTGCAGGCTCTCTGCGGCGCCTTTGTCTATCGTAAACCGCACGCCGGAATCCAAAGGGCCGGCTTCGGCTGAGAGTTTCGCGCGCAGGGAAATCTCCACGGCACCTCTTTGTATTTTCGAACGAACTTTTTCTGAGAGCTGCGCCTCGAAGGCTTGTAAGTGAGGCGGCAGGCGGAAGCGGATGTCGAGGTAGCGGTGGTTCACGCTCTTCGCTTCGACGGTGTAGAAATACGAACCGGTATTTTTTTCAGCGCGGCCAAAGCCGGTCATCGATTGCACTTAAAAAACTCCTAACTTCCCAAAACCGATTGCAGGTTGCGGATTTCGAGCTCCACTCGATCGACGTCGCGAGCATCGACGTAGCGGATTTCTTCGTCGGAGCGCAGCCAGGTCGTTTGCCGTTTGAGCAGACGGCGGGTGTTTTGGTTGATTTCAGTGATCCAGGTTTCTTCTGAGATTTCTTTCTTTAAGAAGCGCGCGGTCTCGGCGTAGCCAATGCTGCCCAAGGCCTTAGCTTTGGGGTGCTTCGCCTGCAAGCCGCGAACTTCTTCCGCTAGGCCCGAGCGTACCATCGTGTTCGTGCGCTCGGCGATGTGCGTTTCTAAGCGTTTGCGAGAAACGGCCATGGCGTACTTCATCCAAAGCCAACCGTCTTCCATGCCTTGTGAAGGTTTCAGTTCGCTCGGTTTCACCCCTTGGCGAGTGAGTGCCAAAGCGCGCAGCACCCGATAGCTGTCATTAGGGTGAAGGGCCGCAGCGGCAGCCGGGTCGGCTTTGCTTAAGGCTTCATGCAACTTCGCTTTGTCCAAGCCCGCGTCGGTAGAATACTCGTCGGTGAGACTCTCCAGAGTACTGTCGTCGTAACCACCCGTCGGGTACATGCCCTGCTGGAGTGCGCGGAGGTAAAAATAACTACCGCCCACCAGGAGCGGGATCTTCCCACGGCTCGAAATCTCTTCCATGTGTTTGCGAGCACGGGCCACGAAATCCGAGGCGTTAAACGCGTCGTCGGGATCTAAGATGTCCAGCAGGTGGTGCGGCACTTGCTGCTGCTGTTGCGCGGTCGGTTTACTCGTACCGATATCAAACCCTTTGTAGACCGTCGTGGAATCAACGCAGACGATTTCCCCGCCAACGCGTTTTGCGAGTTCGATCGCAAAACCCGTCTTTCCCGAAGCGGTGGGCCCAACAATGGCTAAACAAAGTTTCTTAGGCATTACTTTCTCTCAAAGTGTTTTTCAATTTCGCCAAAGGGCAATCGGAAAGCCACGGGCCGCCCATGGGGGCAGGTCCAACCCATCTCAATCGCATCCAGCCGATCGAGTAGGGCGCCCGCTTCGGTCGGCGACAAGGTCTGGCCTGCGCGCACCACTGAATGGCAGGCGAGGGTTGCTAAGATCGGCGTTAGAGCGCGGGCCGTGACTTCCTCGGCTGATTCTTCTTGGGCAGCGATGGCGCGCAAAGTTTCTAATACGACTTGTTCGGCACGCGACTCCTCGATCAGTTCAGGGATGGCTGTGATCGCCCAATCTCCGTCGCCAAAGGGCTCAATCTCAAAGCCCAGGTGTGAAAGCACGGCTGCGTTCTCCTCGAGAATCGGAATGCACTCACTCGGCAATCGCAGGACCTTGGGCAGGAGCAAACGCTGGGAGTTTAGCCCTTTGGCTTCTTGCTGCCGGCGCAGTTCTTCATAACGGAATTTCTCGTGGAGCGCGTGCTGGTCGACCAGGATAACGCCTGAGGGGTCTTCGCAGACGAGGTAACTCGCTTTCGCTTGGCCTAGGTACTTCCATTGGCGCAGCGGGCGGGTAGCCGGCGCTTCCGGCGGAGCGGAGATCGCTGCGGGGGTCTGGGCCACGCGGTTCGCAAATTCTTCGCCTTGGTCAAAAGCAGTTTGCACAGGGCGGGGCGTGGCGGGTGGCGCCCAAGGGTTCACACCGGGTGCCGAGGGGGGCACGTAAGGTGTTGCTAAAGGGCGAGCGTTGAACGCAGGCGCGGAAAGGGCGGCTTCGGGAGCTTCGGAAAACGCGCCCAAAGGCCGCACCGACGGCTGGCGCGCCACTGCTTTGCGCACGGCCGCAAGCAACCAAGAGTAAAGCGTTTCCTGGCGCAGGCAACGGACTTCGGTTTTTTGCGGGTGCACATTCACGTCCACCCAGTCTTTGCGGATATCTACCAAGACAACGC
>JAIEOG010000003.1 GCA_019750655.1 bacterium | reverse complement strand
ATTTTGGTAAAGACGCCATCTCTGACGCTCTAATAATTCTTGATCTACCCACCATCACCCAAGATCAAAACCTTTTCAGGGGTCGCTGCGAGTTGGAACGGCAAATCGATTCCCAACGCCGCCAGTTGTGCACTCGGGCTGCGCAAAGATTGTTCCTGAGAAAGATCGGAAATCCGTTCCCGCACGGCTCCCGCACTCACCACGGAAAGAGGATCTCCCGAAGGCGCGGCTTCTAAGCGCATGGGTTGGTAAGCTGAATAAACCGTCCCGTGCGGTCCGTGGCCATCCAGGCGGCAGAGAGCGATAAAAACCAAAGACGCGCCCGCAACTCCGGCGATCGAAGTCCCCCCTGCGCCAACCAGCACGGCTAAAGCCGTCAGAGCCACGGCAAACCAGACTTCCGGTGGCGCCCACAGAGCCCCGAGCCCCGCAAAAAGCGTGAGCCCCAAAACACCGCCCAATAGAAACGCACGCACGCCCGCCAAGGGCGGCACACGTGCTAGGAAGGCCGCAGTGGATTGGCCCAACGGGCGAAAGATCATGAGATTCAGCAAAAACACCGCGCACACAAAAGCAAGAACACCCGACCACGCACCTGCTCCATTAGTCGTCGGCAATGCCGGTATCACGATTTCAGCGACAGGGTTTTTGATTTCCAGATGTGTTCCCAAAGCATAGAGCGTTCCGAAGAGCGCTAGCTGGGCAAGTAGCAGAAGCGGGACCATCGCGGTGCGGATGGCTCGGCGTTTTCCGGCGCCCAGTCCAATCGCAAATCCGAGAGTGGAAGCCGTCAGCCCCAGCACTCCGAAGAAGCCCAGTAGCGGGAACAAGGCCGCTTGCCAGCGGTAAAGCGTCATCGCCAGCAGAACGCTGGTGGCTCCGCACAACGCCAGCCAAGCTTTTAACTGAGCTTGGGGGCGAGCGGTCACCCAGTCGGTTTGATCCGTCTGGAAGAGATCCCAAAAGGTTTGAAAGATTCCCTGAAAGTGATTTGATCGGTGGCGCGGCATGCCCGCCATTTTAGCACGGAAAGATCGCCGGGCTGTACTCGGATAGCCTCGTTACTTCACGCTGCGCGTTCGCACGCCGAAATCGACGTTGTCTTTGATCCAGGAGAAGAGACGATCTTGGCTCGCGAGATTACGGCCTTTTTTGAGGATATTAGGCCGTTTCCACTCGGTCATGACCTGCGCGTCTTGGGTCCAGACCTTCACGCGTTGGCGAGGCACGTCGTTCTGCCAGCTCGCGCCCGTAACGGCATCGGTGTACAAAAGCCGCAGCGTGACATTGCGTGAAAGGTTTTCCAACGGCTTCAACTTTATCGTACGCATGGCATCGCGGCCACTCTTGCCGGGGACGTCTGGTTTACCATCGCTGATCATGACAATCGACACAGGGCGCATCAGCAATGCGCGGTTATCCACTGTCTGGCGAATTTGTTCGAAGAACGCATTGAAATCAGTAAACGGGTTGGACTTAGTCTTGGGGAACATGCTCGCCAAGCGCGTGCGAATCTGATCCACACTCTGGTTTTGGAATGTTTGGATCGGGAACAAGGTTTTCGGCTCGTCGACTTTATCGCCGCCAATCGAACCCACAAAAAGAGAGTGCGGCACTTCTAAACCACCCACGCCGTTCACATGCGCGTAGATGTACTGAGCCAAGAAATCCATCGAGTCTTCGAAGTACTGGCCACGCAAGAACGAACCGCTGATATCCACACCAACAAACATCACCAACCGCGGATTCGGCTTACCACCGAAAGCAGGCATTTGCGGAAAGAGGATGAAGAACAGAGATAAAAACCATAGGCCAATTCGACGCTTCATAGAGCCTCTTTGGATCAAGCAGCTTTGCGGCGAGAAGCTTCGGCTTCCATTTCCCGCAAAAGTTGGCGCGCGTCTTTGAGCTCACGCACGCTGGTAAAAGGAATTTGAAAAAGGTGTTTGCCGCTAAAGAGCACGGTGCAGAAGTTGATGGCAGCCGCAATCACTTGCACGGGCGGAAGAACCCATGCATTGAGAATCGCCTCACCCTGCTCGCGCGTCCATTTCATTTCCGACTGGATGCGGTCGACCAGGGCGCTTGTCACTGGAAAGCTCAAGCGAATCACTTTCGCGCCTTCCCCGCGGCGCGTGTTCAAACCCGTGCCTTGGATGATAGCGAGAATCGTCGGGACACCGCTCGCCGCAAACAAGAACCACGAGAGGCTCCGAATCCCAAACCATGTTGCCGAAGCGATTGCGAGTGTGCCAAAGATCCCGAGCTCAAAGCCCGGGCCAGCGTGCTGCGCAAACCAAGGAACCAGCGCATCCACGAATTCGCGGTACAAGAAAACGACTTCGACAAACAAAGCGACCGATTCTATCGCGCCGCTATTGACAATCAGCGGGGCGATGCGCGTGGC
>JAIEOG010000264.1 GCA_019750655.1 bacterium | reverse complement strand
GCTCACGTTCTCACCCGAAATCACGCTGGCGATGAAAAAGCCCGAGATCATGGTCATTAAAGATCAGGCTGGGATGAACGTGCTGACGTTGGCGAAGAGTGCGCCTGCTGGAGAAAAACCAGTGGCGACGGGTTCGGGATCCTTGCCCGCGATCGCCCTGCGCGCGCGTTTGGGCCTCGACATCCAAGAAGCAAAAGTCGGGTATGCTGACAGACTCACGAAAACGACTTTTGAAATGAATGCACTCAATGTCCGTGCGCGGGATCTCTCGCTCTCGCGGCCCACGCAGATTCACGTGACGGCGAACCTGGATTCCCAAGCCGACGGTGCTCGGGTAGCAGGCCCCTTTAAGCTGGATATCCAAGCGAGCCCGGAATTTACGAGCAGTGGATTCCAAAAAGCCGTCGTTGTGGCACTCGTCGATTTAGACAAGCTGGAAGTGAAGTACGGGGACTTATTCCACAAGACTTCCGGTGTGCCGATGAATCTCAATGTGAAACTCGATGCGACTAAAGATTCGGCAAAGCTGGAATTCTTCAAAGCGGTCTTCCACAACGCCGAGCTATCCGCTAAGGGAGGCGTGAAAGATTGGAATGCGCCGACGGGCGGGGTCATCGACTTCACGACCCAGGCAAAGCCGATTGCTTTGGCGGCTTGGGCGCAGCTTATTCCGATGCTCAAAGCCTATGAGCTATCCGGCACAGCCGCTTTCGATGCCAAAGTGCAGGGCACGACCCAGGTTCCTGATTACGAAGCGTCGTTTGCGTTAAATGAACTTAAGGCCAAAGCACCGCTGCTCAAAGCGCAGCCGGAGATCAATGTCGTTGCCCATGTCGTTACGAATAAGCTCGATAAATTTGACATGACGTTCGAAGCCCCGGGCTGCGATCTGCATGTCCAGGGAACGGCTGCAGACTTTAGCAATCCGAAAGTGGCTTTCCGCGTGGATTCCAAAGGAATGGATCTCGATCAGCTGATGGAGTTCCCGGCCCAGACGGCGGCTCCGGCCCCCGCCCCTTCGGCCACCCCTAAGTCGAAGGGGGCTCCGGCGGGTGCGCCCGCCTCGGATTACGACAAAATGTTAGAGCCTCTACGCAAGAGCAAGATCTTCGCTCAAGCCGAAGGCAACATCGATGTCGCGGTGGCGTTCGTGCAGGCTAAGAAAACGCGCATGCAGAACTTGGGTGGCCGCATGAGCCTCAAGAAGGGGATTGCCGCTCTCGAAAAATTCCACGCCGGGCTATTCGATGGTCAACTGGCGGGTTCTGCCTCGGTCAATCTCTTACCTAAGACGCCGAGTTACCAGTTTGCCGGCGAGGTCAAAGGCCTGAACATGAAAAAGGCCGTCGAGTCGCAGTACGCGTTGTTTAAAAACACTGTCGTTGGCGTGGCGTCTTTCCAGATGAAGGGGCAGGGCGCGAGCTTTAACCCCGACACAGCCAAAGCGCAGCTGGTGGCGAACGGTAATCTTTTGGTAACGAATGCGCAGTTTACGACGGTTGATGTGGGCAAGATGGTCGTCGAAGGCGTGAACAACGCCTTGGCGGGCATTCGCGCTGTGATCCCGCAGTTTAAATCCGATAGTCTGAAGCCACACAAGGGCGATGCGACGGTTTACGAGAAGGTCACGGCTAGCTTTAAGATTGCCGACGGTCTTTTTACGATGCCAGATTTTGCAGCCGTGTCGGCAAAGGGGAAGGGCGTGGATCTCAAGGGGAACACCCAAATTGCGCTGAAAGATTACAAGCTCAAGGCCGCGTGGGAATTGATCGATACATACGATCTCACAGAGGCCAAGAAGCTCGCGGTGGATATCAATGGCGTGCACGTGGCGCCACTGCTTGCCGAGCCGGGCCAGCCGGTGAAATTCTCTGTCTTGGTGGGTGGCACACTATTCGCTCCCGAACCGTCTTACACGGCAACGGCGGAAGCCCTGTCCCGAGTGGCATTAGCGAATGTCGGCCGTGCGGCGACGAACAAGCTGAAAGCGGAAGCACTCAAAGAAGTCGAGAAAAAGGCCGGGCCCGCGGTGAAGAAGGCCCTCGAAGGCCTGACAAAAGGGATTAAGTTCTAGTTTTTGAGCCGGAGCTCGACGGGGCAGTGATCCGATCCCATTACCATGGGGTAGTGATCCACCCCGGAGAGCCGGTCTCGCATCTCAGGGTTGCAGACGAAGTAATCTAAACGCCACCCAATGTTTCTCTCGCGCACGCCGGGCCGGTAACTCCACCAGGTGTAATGGCCGCCATCTTCATTGAAAGCCCGGAATGTGTCTACATAGCCGGCACTAATCAACCGATCCATCCACGCGCGTTCTTCCGGCAGAAACCCAGCGTTGTTCACGTTCTGCTTCGGATTGCGTAAGTCGAGTTCCCGGTGCGCGATATTGAAGTCG
>JAIEOG010000004.1 GCA_019750655.1 bacterium | reverse complement strand
GCGGCCCTGCAGGCGCCGGTGGCTTTGCAGTTCTTCTAACGTATCCAACTCAGGTACGCGGTCCCAACCTTCGAGCTTAGTCAAACCCGAGGGGAGAGTCGTTGTGATTGGGTCACGAGGCCCAACGAGAGTCTGTGTGAAGCGGAATGCCGCTCGGATGTTGGCTAGGATTTTCATGCGGCCCCCGCGAGTTTAAGCGGCTGGTAGACCGCAAGCTCGAAGAAGCCAAACTCGAGATCTGCTTCTTCGATTCGGATGGTCAACCGATTGCCCTGCGGCACAAGCGCCTCTGGAGCAATGACGAGGCCGCGGTTCTTCCAGATGTTTTCCGCACCCTGAGCGACTTCTTTTTCGCTTAGTAGGCTTTTGCCATTAATGCGGTATTCGACTTTAGCTCCCCGGCGCCGTAGGTACTGTGGCAACCAGACCACGACAGGCGCTTCCGGGTTGGCGATCTGGAAGTCTAGCTGCACGCGGCCTTCTCGGAGGAAGGCGCCCGTACGCTCCATGGCATCGCCATTGCGGTAGCGTGTCTGCATTTTGCGCAGCTGGTGTGCGCTCTCTCCGTACGAGACACGGTCTTTGTCCATTGCCGACAAACGGTCCACGCGCTCGAAGACATGCCCCGCGAGTGTTGTTTGTGCAGCGAAGTCCACCGCTCGGTCGCCCAGTTCTTCCAACGCTTGTTCGACAGCGTTGAGCAGGCTAAACCTCTGCTCACCGAACACCGCGAAAGCATGCAGCGCCTGCGATAACTCCAGGAGCCTTTCTAAAGGTAATGCCTCGGGCACCGCGCGGCGGCTGCGCATACTGTCGAGAAGTGTGCAAAGCCGGAGGTAGCTGTCTCGATCAAAGTTCGGCTGATCGACACTGCACCGTCGGTAAATCGCTTCCAGAAAGAGCGAAAGCTTTTCTGCAAAATCCGACAAGACGAAGGCCGTCTTGAGCGGTTGAAAGGGCACGTTTAGGAGCTCCGTATGCAAGTGGGTCAGCCGGAAGCTGCAGTCGTATTCATCCTTGAGCAGGAAAATCTTCTGCAAGCGGCGGTGCGCGTCTTCCATCTGGTAGAGCGCCGTGCGCAGAGCCACGAGGTGGTCGAACTCCAAAACCGAAAGACTCAAGGGCACAATCTTCTTACGGAATCGGGTATCGACCGTTGCGGATGCGCCCGAGGGGGGCAGATCGCTAGCCATCCATTCCTCTGCTCCAGAGGGGAGGCGCAGATTCTGAGTGTCTGCCGAAAGCACCGTTCTGAAGATTTCAAGGCCACCAGCCGCCGGCTGGCCAAACCGCGCGCAAAGTTTTGCTTCTTTAGCTACGGTGCGAAACCCTTGGATGGAAGGATCTTCTGGATCCGTGAACAGATCGCGAGCAGCCGTTTCCGCTTCGAGCGTGACAAAGAGCGTTCCTGCTTGCTGGAGCTTGTAAGGAGCTAAGTCTAAGACCGCCTCTTTCTGCAGAACGATGTGAGAGCCATCCGGTAACACCGCGCTTCCAGGCCGCACAATCACATGCAGTCCTTGGAATCGCAGCGCAAACTCTTCCCCAGAGCGAAGCAGGATGCCGCCGCTAGGAAACAAAGCTTGGTTTGAAATCTGAGCCGCTCTTTCCGGCTGTTCTGCCAGGCGATTAAAGTCGCGGAAATCTAGAAGCTGTCCCGGGAAAAAACTGGGACGCGTTACGTTCTCTAACATGCACTAGCCTCTCTTTCCAAAACGTCAGTGCGGTTGTGGGACGCAAAAGCTTGGGCCTGAGGATCGACCGACGCCGGCCGAGCGCGGTGTTTTGCCCAAGCGCGCAAGGAGTCGATGCGGTCACGCATGGTTTGGCTCAGCGGAACCGATTCTCCCAAAGCTTGGCGGACATGCTCGACGGTCAGGGCTTTGTCTTCCCCGAAGGCTAAGTAGCAGCCAGCGACGAGCGCTTGCTCGATTTCACCGCCGCTGTAGCCCGAGCTTTGTTGTGCCAGGGAATCGAGTGCCCCTTCCGGAAGCTCCCAGCCATATTTACCAAGCTGGATCTGGAAGATTTCCCGGCGTTCTTTTTCCGTAGGCAAGTCTACAAAGAAGATCTCGTCGAAGCGCCCTTTGCGCATGAGTTCCGGTGGTAGTGCAGAGATATCATTGGCTGTGGCGACTACGAAAACGGGACTCTTTTTCTCCTGCATCCAGGTAAGCAGAGTGCCGAACACGCGGCTCGTTGTACCGCCATCGGAACTTCCGCTAGAACCCGTTCCCGCCAAGCCTTTTTCAATTTCATCTAGCCAAAGAATGCAAGGGGCGACAGCTTCGCAGGTCGACAGTGCGGACCGTACATTGTTTTCGCTCGATCCGACTAAGCCACTGAACACTTTGCCCATGTCCAGGCGGAGCAGCGGCAGCATCCACTCTTG
>JAIEOG010000447.1 GCA_019750655.1 bacterium | reverse complement strand
GAACCTCGATCTGGCGGCCTTCAAAAAAGGCTTGCGCCACGGCTACCTCGTCGGCCAGACAGAGCCGATAAATCAAATCGCCGCCGGCAAAGGCGACAGACTCCGAAACGGCGCCTTCGGCAAGTAATCGCTCCACGTCACTGCGGCGCAGCCGAAGACGAAGTGTGCTGGCTTGAAAACGAATCTTCATCGATCTACACCTTAGCAAGGGAATAGCATTCGTCAAGTTCGACGTGTTGCTGGCAGGCGGCTGCAAAGGAGCGAAGCTCCGCTAACCTTGCGGCACTCACGCGGTTAGCGACGCGGCGTCCCACGATATCGGACAGCATGAGTCCGGTGTCTTCGTTCAGCAAACTTTGCGACAGTTCGTATTGCATACTTTCTTCCTCCTCGATGTGATTCCGCAGCAAGCGGACATAGCGTGACACAAGCTGGCGCAGGGCGCGAGCGGTGCGTTGTTCCTGCTTTCGCAACAAAGGGAGGAGGTCTACGATGCCAGCCAGGAGACGGCGTAGTTCGGCATGGTCGCCGAGCATCCGAGCGATCGGCCCTGCCTCAACGCGAACGCCTTGACTTGCCAGAAACGGGAAAAAAACTTCCTCCTCTTTGAAGTGATGGTATTCGTCGCCGAATTCGTGCAGAAACTGGATCGCCTGACTCAGAAATGGTTCTGGAATCGGCAGTGTCGGCGCGAGTTCGCGTTCTAGCGCATCGAGTACGACTTCGATCTGGAAATGGTCTTCACTCAATTCGGCAACGAATGGATTGAGCATAGGGATTCCTTCAGGGTTGCAGAGCCATTACGGTCAACGCTGTGTGAATCAAAGAAGCGGCCAGCAGCCGCAAGCCCACCCGATTCAGGGGTTGGGACAATTGCTTTTGATCCCGCAAGCGAACAAGTTCCCATAGGTTTGCGGCCGCTGAGAAGGCGAGCGGTGCCCAAAGATTGGGGAGCAAGAAGCAAGTCAGGGGAGACAGTGCCACGAGTATGGAGGCACCATTTTCTAATGATGCAGCCCGAGGCTTTTGCGCCTTACGTTCCAGACGGCAGTGCACAATCGGGATGGCGGCGATGGCATGAACGGCCATCAGACCCCAAAGTGTCCAGGGGATGTGAGCAGGGGTCTCCGGGAACATCAAGAACACTAGCCAACCGCTACCGGTAAGGCTCACCGCACTGAAGATTTGTAACGCCAGCGAGCGTTGGCGATTGCGCAGTGTCATGAAAACGGCGAAACCAGTCAGCGCCGCGCCGAGCAACAGGATCGAAAGCAGGATTTCCGGTGGAAAGACAAGAGAAAGAATTCCAGCACTCAGAGCTACGCCAGCCATGGTGGCGATCAGCCATTGCTTTGCGACTTGAGATTCAGCACTGTTCCGCTTCCATAGGTAACGGTGGCGAACGAAAACAGTCAGCGGTTCGCGCAACAAGAAACCATTTAACGCGAAGGCCAAGACGGGCAAAAGGTACCATGAAAATCCCGCCACGAGAACCGCGGCGGCAAGAATTGGCTGTAGGAGAAGCCCCCAGGCACCATGTTCCCTCGGCAGCGGAAGGTTTCGGCTGGATTTGTTTGTTCTGTCCCCGATCGCGAGGTTGACATTAGGATAACTCGGATATATCATATCTGTATTGATTCAATGCTAACGGAATCGATCCAACAGGTCAAGTCCAAAGTTGGCCAGGCGGGTACAGGAGGCTCAAAGCAATGAACGGCATCTTCCAGATAGGTTCAAGTCCCACTTCCACCAAGCCTCTCAGCCTGCTCACGAATTGCCACCGGCGCATTGAGGCCGCCCTCGATGCACTGAGTCAGGTTGCTGCGGGAGCCAGAACGCTCACCCCCGATAGCCGCGCCGCCTTAGAGCGTTCCCTGCGATTCTTTCGGGATATGGGGCCAAAACACACCGCCGACGAGGAGCAATCGTTGTTTCCCCGCTTGCGGACACTCGGTCAGGGATTAGAACAGCTTTCCGCACTGGAGGGAGACCATCACGCCGCCGAGGCCTGGCATGCGGAGGTCGAACAGATTGGCAACGCGTGGCTCGAAAGCGGCACCCTTTCCCAGGAGCAAGGCGAATTGCTCTCTGACCTTGTGGCGAAGCTCAACTGCTTATACCGGGAGCACATTCATCTGGAAGATACGGTGGTTTTCCCGCTTGCCGAGCGGGTTTTGTCGCACGAACAGCAGGAAGAGGTCCGCCGTGAGATGAACAGCCGTCGCGCTATCACAATCCAGGTCGCGACTCTCTTGCTCCTGGTCAGCTTGGGTACTGGGTGGGCACAAACGAAGGTGGGTTCGGTGGTTTTAAGTGGCTCCGTGCGAACCCGCGTGGAAGCTTGGGACTGGTTTTCGAAT
>JAIEOG010000106.1 GCA_019750655.1 bacterium | reverse complement strand
ACGATGGCCGTCGTATCGCGTTCGTTAAATTCGTACATGCACAGCGCTAAGCTTAAGAACGTATTTTCATGCAGCCGCTCTGCGACGGGGCAGATGCCTTTGCGGTAATCGACATCGCGGTGTGCGGCGCCCGTCCAGGGGTACCCACTTTTTCCATAAGCGATCTTGTTCTGGTACATCGGCAAGAGGTGGATGTTCTGGTAGCCCGCACCCAGACCCGGAACGCCTTCCGCAACCAGCGCTTCGCGGATTCCCTGACGAGAGACCTGGAGCTTGTCCGTGTCCACCGTGAGCGGGAACATGTAGTACACATGCGTGCCCTGATCGATGGTTTGGGGAAGGGTCAGGCCCTCCAGATCCTTCAAGCCTTCGATGAGCCGGTTCGCGGCCTTCTGGCGAGAGTCGACAAAACGCGAGAGCTTTTTTAGTTGCTCGATGCCAATGGCGCACTCGATTTCCCCGAGGCGGAAGTTATAGCCTACGAGGTTATAGAGATCCTGGCGCTTCCGGGGGCCCGCGACAGCTTCCGCGTGGTTGCGGATCATCTGCAAGCGTTCAGCGAGCAAGTCATCATTGGTGACTGCTATGCCGCCTTCGCCGGTGTGGATGTGCTTATGGTAGTTCAGGCTATAGCCACCGATATCGCCCAAGGTTCCTGCGAATTTGCCCTGGTACTTTGCGCCTGGTGCTTGCGCGGTATCGCTGATGATTTTCAACCCATGGCGCCGCGCAATGCGGTTGAGTTCTTCCATTGGCGCGGATTGGCCAAAAATATCCACTGAAAGAATCGCGCGAGTGTGTGGCGTGATGTTCGCTTCCACCGACTTGGGATCGAGTGTGAAAAGCACGGGATCGATATCGGCAAAAACGGGGATGGCGTTCCAGTTCACAATGGCTGTGGCGCTGGCGCACATGGTCCATGGCGAAACGATGATTTCATCGCCCGGCTCAATATCGAGCGCTCCGACAGCAGCCATCAAACCCGAAGTCCAAGAGTTGACGGTGACGGCGTGTTTTACGCCAAAGTATTCCGCCGCCATTTTTTCGAATTCGAGGACTTTAGGGCCGCCATAGAACTGGTCGGTCCAGGCGCCGAGGTAATTGGACAAGACGCCGCTATCCACGACGTCTTTCGCGGCTTTAGCTTCTTCGGGCCCCATGGAGCGGTACGGTGTGAAAGCGTGGGTGACTGTTTTGGGACCACCGAACAAAGCAAGAGACTGGTTCATGAGAACCTCCTAAACCGCGAGTGTCGATTCCACCAGGGACACTACCTTAAGAGTAGCGTCTGGTGAAAGCGCTTCCCGGAAACGGTGGGCCTGCTGGCGGTAGTGTTCTTGGGCAGGGCCAGGCGTCAAAAGATCCCGGAGCAGGGGCCCGATTGCAGATGTCTCGTATGCCACAGCGCTTCCACGTTGGTTGATCGGCAAAAGATCCGCCGTGCGCAAACCGGGTTGGAGGCTCAGAACCGGACGGCCCAGGAGGAACGCTTCGATGAGCAGCGCTGAATTCATCCCGACGACCAAGTCTGCCGCCTGCATCCAGAGGCGGCTTTGCCCGTCCCCGCCAGAACCCAGCACGGTGTTCAGGTTCACATACCGTCGGTAATCTTCGGGGTTTTCCCTTGGATGAGGGCGGATCAAAAGCTGGGTGGGCGGTAACTCCGGAGCGGCTAGTGCCTGTTGGAGGGCTGTGAGGACGGTATGCTCGTCGTACCCCAACGCTGTACCTTGGAAGGCCCGCAGGGGTTGCGAAGCAAAGAGTACAAGCTTCTGAGTCCCTAAGCCTAGCGTCGCTCGCAGCGCCTGGGCTTCTTCGGGCGTCGCGGGCGGGAGAGCCAACAGGCTGCTAAAGGCAGGTTGGCCCGTCACGTGGAGGCAAGCCTCCGGGAATCCTTCGGCGAGCATCGCATCTTTAGCAAACTCATCCATGATGGCGATGCGATCAGCAAGGCAGTCGAGGTGCTGGCCGGGAGAGGAAAAGCGCGTGCTGTAATTCGACCAAAAATCCAACACCGCAACCGACGGAATACCTCCCTCGCGTGCCATCTGCCGGAGCTGCTTTTCCGCATTCCAAGTGTTGTGGGAGGTGGCGGTGAGGACGAGCTGCGGAGTTTCTCGCTCCCACTGCGCGTGCAACCAGCGATCGTCCCCCTCCGATTCAGCTGCGCTAAAATCGAGGCCCTCATGGGCAAAAGCGTTTTTCGCGGGGCCATACGCCAAACAATCCAGCCGGAATGCCGGGTGTTTCACTAGCGCGCGCAACACCGGCGCTAAGGCGGCCGCGCCGCCTGCATCGCCTGCCAAAGCCAAAAGGTGCGCGCGCGGCTTCAAAGCAAAGC
>JAIEOG010000034.1 GCA_019750655.1 bacterium | reverse complement strand
CGCTATCCGTGCGACGCCCAAAGGCCGCTTTTTCCCCCTGACCCGCGACGAGTTATTGGAGTCGCTTGCGTTGGTGCGCTCCATCCGAGAAGGGCAGCTCGACCGCATTGAGATTCCCGAAGCGCCTTTGGATATTCTCACGCAACAGCTGATCGCGGAGGCCGCGTGCCGCGGCCCGGACGCCGATTTCACGGTGGCGCAAGCACACGCACTTTTTTCCGGTAGCTGGCCTTTCCGAAATCTCTCGCTCGAAACTTTCCGGCAAGTGGTGGCGATGGCTGCAGACGGTTATGCGGCCGGACGGCGGCGCTTTGCGTACCTGCTTTGGGATCGCCTGCAAGACCGCTTAAGCGCAAGAGCAGGGGCCCGGCTTGCGGCTCTCACTTCCGGCGGCGCGATTCCCGAAATGGGGGACTACCGTGTCGTGCTAGACGAGGACGGCACGACGGTGGGTTCGGTAAACGAGGATTTCGCTATCGAAAGCCTCAAGGGCGACATTTTCATTTTGGGCACGCATTCTTGGCGCATCCAGCACGTGCGAGGCACGGAAGTCGTTGTCAGCGATGCGGCCGGCCAACCACCGACCATCCCTTTCTGGGTGGGCGAGGCTCCAGGCCGGACCGACGAGTTTTCCACTGCCGTGTCGCGCCTGCGGGAGGAAATCGGAGAACACCTGCCACCACCTTCTGAGGACGATTCCGCCTGGCTCGCGCGCGATACGGTGGAAATCCTGCAACAGCACCCGACTACGCCTTTTGATCCGGCACGGGACTGGTTAGGGCGCGTCACGGGGGTCGCCGACGTTTGGCCACTCCTGCAGGCAGTTCATTATGTCGCCGTCCAAAAAGCCGCGTTGGGGGTAGTGCCCTCAAAGCAGAATATCGTTTTCGAGCGTTTCTTCGACGAATCCGGTGGCATGCAGCTGGTCATCCATTCGCCTTACGGCGCTCGCATCAACCGGGGTTGGGGGCTTGCGCTTCGCAAGCGTTTTTGCCGCGCGTTTGACTTTGAGCTGCAAGCTTCTGCGGACGATGATGGGATCGTTCTTTCACTGGGCGCGCAGCAGAGTTTTCCAGTCGAAGACCTGTTTAAGATGCTCACCGCGGAAAATGCCGAACATTTTCTAACGCAAGCGCTTTTAGCGGCTCCGATGTTTGGCGCACGCTGGCGGTGGAACGCCACTCGAGCTTTAGCGGTTTTACGGCAAATGCGCGGCAAGCGTGTGGCCCCGGCTTTACTAAAGTTCCGCTCTGAAGACCTGCTGACGGCGGTATTCCCTGCGCAAACTGCCTGCCAAGAAAACGCACCGGGAGATATCGAAATTCCCGATCACCCTCTGGTGGCACAAACGGTCCACGATTGCATGACCGAAGCGATGGATTTGCGAGGGTTGAAAAAGCTTTTTACGGATGTCGAAGCGGGAACAGTGAAGCTCTTAGCACGCGATACGCGCGAGCCTTCTCCTTTCGCGTACCAGCTGATCAATGCCTACCCGTATGCGTTTTTAGACGATGCCCCCGCGGAGGAGCGCCGCACCCGAGCGGTGGCCATGCGCCCCGCTTTGTCGGTGACGGAACTTCAGGATCTCGATCGCATGGATCCCAAGGCTATCGGCCAGGTTTGTGAAGAAGCGTGGCCGGAACCTAGAAGTGCCGATGAATGGTATGAAACCTTGGTCGCTACGCCGGCTTTTCCGCTCGCGCAGGCAAAGGGTTTTGCCGCATTCACGGAGTCTCTTGAGGCGCAGGGACGGTTGGCTGTGGCGCGCGGCAAACACGATGGGCGCTCCTACGCTTGGTTGGTCGCGGCTGAGAATATCCCCGTGATTGAAGCGGCTTTCGAGGGAGTTGTTTGGGAAACCGCCCCCACCTTGCCCGATTGGATTCGATCGCTCACTCCGCCAACGCGTTCAGAAGCCCGGCAAAACATTCTGCGAGCCTGGCTGGAAATCAGTGGGCCGGTAACTCCGGAAACGCTTTCAGAACTATTTGCGCTCGAAAACCCCGTGGTTTACCTCGAGGCCGTAGAAACATTGGGTACGATTCTGCGGTGCCGTATGGAACGCGGCACTCCGGACTACACGCATTGGTGCGCACGCGGGCTGCTGCGCCGGATCCACCGCCTCACGGTCGAAGGCTTGCGCGAGCAAATTCGCCCGGTGAGCGCCGAAGACTACTTCGAATTCTTGTTTGAGTTGCATGGCCTTAATCTCGCAGCTCCAGCGAAAACGCGGGGCGCGGATGGTTTGTTGCAGGCCGTGGAACTCTTGCAAGGCTTTGAAGCGCCGGCAGGAGCTTGGGAAAAAGAACTTCTCCCGAGCCGCTTGGAGTCTTATGAG
>JAIEOG010000028.1 GCA_019750655.1 bacterium | reverse complement strand
TTCGGGAATGCTCTTGGGGATATCGAAGGAAGATCCTTGAATCGAGCCAATGGCTTCGACAACCAACACGCTGTTGTACGCCATGAGCGCGCGGCCAGATTCTGAAACCAAGGTTGGGTGCGGAACGCCGGCTTCATCACAATTGCGCATGACGCGGTAAACGACGTCGTTCGCATATTCTTGCAGTGTGTAGTTGGTGGAGGATTCGAAGTTGGACTGCGAGCCGTCATAGTCGATGCCCAAGCCGCCGCCGACATTCATGTATCCCATCGCGGCACCCATGCGGTGTAGCTCCGTGTAAACATGCGAAGCTTCATCGAGCGCTCGTTTGACGTTTTGGATGTTGGTGATCTGGCTGCCCAAGTGGAAATGCAACATGACCAGACTATCGGCAAGATCGCGTTCTTTGAGGTAAGCGACCGCTTCGAGGAGCTCGCTGGTGGTGAGGCCGAATTTCGAGCCCGCGCCCGCCGAGCCTTGCCAGCGTCCCGAACCGCGCGCAGCAAGCTTGGTGCGTACGCCTAGCACCGGCCGGACTCCCAGCTCCTCAGAAATTTTTACCAGAGTCTTGAGTTCCTGGAACTGTTCCACCACAGGAATCAGTTTACGGCCGAGCTTTTGGCCCAGCACGACCATTTTCAAAAATTCTTCGTCTTTAAAGCCATTGCAGATGATCGGGGTTTCCGGGCCCGCCAGCGCGAGGACAGCTAGTAGCTCAGGTTTAGAGCCGGCTTCCAGGCCGAAACCTAAGGGCTCTCCGAAGCGTACGACTTCTTCCACGAGATGGCGCTGGTGGTTGACCTTGATGGGGTAAGCACAAAAATAGCCGGACTTATAGCCGTGTTCGCGGATCGCGCCATAGAACGCGCCGTGGATTTCATGCATGCGGTGGCGGAGGATATCGCTAAAGCGCAGCAGGACCGGTGGCTCAACGCCTCGCGCCCGCAGCTGTTGCACGAGCTCGAAGAGATCGATGGGGGTCTTGTCATCTTGCTGGGGGCGGATGGCCACATTGCCTTGGTCGTTGATGGTGAAGTAACCGCTTCCCCACCGGTCGACGTTATAGGTAGCCAGCGCGGATTTGACGTCCCAGTTCTTTTTGTCCATCGCACGACCATAAAGCATTTTTGGGCGCTCGCAAACGGTCGATACACAGTCTCCGTGGAGATCTCCCCAGTTTGCGTTACGAGGCCCTTCGTGGGTATGGTTGGACCGGAGGCCGGAAATGAAGCACTACAGCAGGCGGATGGACAGTCCGGTCGGGAAACTGACCCTTATTGCCAACGACCACTCTTTGGTGGCCCTGCTTTGGGAGAACGACGACCCTAAGCGCTTCCGCGTGCCCCCAGTGGAGTCCTCGGAGGAGCACCTGGTTTTGGACCGTGCGGAAGCCCAGCTCAACGAATATTTCCAAGGCCGCCGCACGCTCTTTGATGTGCCGTATGAGTTTTACGGTACCGATTTCCAAAAAGAAGTCTGGGAAGCGTTGAGCAGAATTCCCTATGGGAAAAAGCGCACGTACCTCGACATCGCGAAAGCCGTGCAGTCCCCCAAAGCGTGCCGCGCGGTCGGCGCCGCGAATGGGAAAAACCCCCTGTCCATAATCATTCCCTGCCACCGCGTAGTCGGTGCCGATGGAAAGCTCACGGGTTTCGCGGGTGGCTTGAAGGCCAAAAAGTTCCTGCTCGATCTTGAGTCTCGGCAGCGTCACTAGAGAAACAAGATGCTGTCCGGCCTAATTAAGTACGTCGAAAACCATAGAGCGCCTACGGCGCGGCATCGTTAATGTTCATGTTTATCCTTAATCCTTAATCGAAGGATTAAGGCTCAACATTAAGGATAAAGGATTAATCGGAGAGGGGGGGATTCGAACCCCCGATACGCTTTCACGTATAACGGTTTTCAAAACCGCCGCGTTCAACCACTCTGCCACCTCTCCTTAAGAGTTACCGGCAAGGATAGTTAGTGCTATCTTGGCGCCGTGAATGGAGTGAACCCTACAAGCGAGAAATTCGCCTTTCCGTGGCCCATTTTCAAGCTGGTTTTAGAAGGTACGTCGATTCTGGACGTTCCGCGCTTGGAAACCCACACGATGGAAGAGGCGACGAGCTTTATCAAGGCTTATGGCTTTGATATTGCCGATCCGGCCGATATGGAGTCGCTGTGGGGGTTTTTCGATGAAGCCGTGTCTTTTATCGAAAAGTCTCTAGCCGACAGCGAATTTCCCCGCGTTCCGGACCACCTACGAACGCGCAAAGCCGTAAGCGATGTCCGCCGGCTTCTCCTGATTGTTTCCGACCGCAATGGCCACCAAGACGCGCATTTCAGCTGTGCCAT
>JAIEOG010000169.1 GCA_019750655.1 bacterium | reverse complement strand
CGTGCCATTGTGGAAAATGCCTTTGGTGTAAAAACCCGTGGCTTGCTGAAGTTCACCCCATTCACCTGATTGCAGCCGCTTTTGCAGCTCTTGAAAAAGCCCAGAGAACCGCCGGCTGTAATTCACTGCCAGTACTATGCCTTTGTCTCGAGCGCGCTCAGCGAGTTCTCGAGCGGGGGCCATCGTCAAAGCCAGTGGTTTTTCCGCGAGAATGCCTCTAACCGAAGCGCAGTCGAGCAGCTGGCGGACGACGGCTTCGTGTGTTGCGTCGGGGCCGCAAACGCTCACGATCTCGGGTTTCTCCGCTTGTAATAGTTCCCTGAGACCCCCGTAGGCTTTTCCACCAGTTTGCTGAGCGGCGTTCTGCGCGGCGGAAATCGAGGGGTCGAAAAAAGCGAGGGAAGTGACGGCGGGGTGCGCGTGGTAGGCCGATAGATGGGAAACTTCTCCCTTTTCCGCGGAAGCGCCGACACCGGCGCCAATTCGGCCGCAGCCGATGACTGCCGCTCGGAACTTCATAGCGGTACGCCGGCCTCTTGTTGTTTGCGGTACTTCAATTCCGCCAAAACCCAATCCGCTTCGTTATCGATGTCCTGAGCGCTCCACTCGGGGATTTCGATGCCGGCGGTGTGGTGCCCCAGCAAAGCGCCTGTCTGGATCAGCGAAGCGGCCCGCAGCCAGTAGAATTGCCCGGCGTCGTGGTACGCGGGTTCGAGATCTTGCGAACGGGTCAGGCGGTGTTCCGGCTGGAAAAACTGCATCTGGCCCCCCTCGCGCATCCGAAGGGCGCGTTGGATAGGGAAGGAAAACCGGACGACCGGAAAGAGTGTATCGAGTGTGGAGTCGCTCTCCATCCGATCTAACCCGGCACGTAAAACCTGTGGCGTGATGAACGGCGCTGTTGGGTAAAGGCAGCAGAGCAGCCGAGGGCTCTGGCCGTGTTCCCGGTAAGCGCTCAAAACTTCGAGCAAGACATCCGCCGTGGTTGCGTAATCGTTGGAAGTTGCGGGCGAACGGCGAAACGGGACTCGCGCGCCATATTTCTCGGCGAGGGCTGCGATTTCGTCGTCATCCGTCGAAACCATCACTTCATCGAAGCAGCCCGATTGCAGAGCCGCCTCGATGGAATAAGCCAAAATCGGCTTCCCGCAAAAAGGACGCACATTTTTGCGCGGGATACGTTTGCTGCCGCCGCGCGCCGTAATCACTGCTAATTTCATAGAAAGATCCGCACCTGAACCGGCTATATCCCGGCCTCCTAAGAGCGGCAAGTTTCCCATTGCAGCCCCTTGGATTCCCCGCCTATTCTTGCGCCGATGCTACGCTTTTTAGAGACGGAACGGCTGGTATTGCGGCCCTTGGAACCGGCGGACGCCGAGGGCCCTTACGCACAATGGCTCAACGATGCCGAAGTCTGCCGAGGCAATTCACACCATGTTTTCCCCTATACGCGCCAACAGGGGGCTGACTACATCCGGCAAATGGCGGGTAGCAACCAGTCGATAGTGCTTGGGATTGTCTGGAAAGCGGACTCTGCTCATGTGGGCAATATCGCCCTCCAGAACATCCAATGGCTCCACCGCACAGCGGAGTTTGCAATCCTTCTGGGTGACTCGGCTTACTGGCAGCGCGGGATTGGCAAGGAAGCCGGAGCCGCCCTTGTTCGCCACGGTTTTGAAACTCTAGGCCTCAACCGCATCTATTGCGGTACTTTCGCTGGTAACCACGGCATGCAGAGGCTCGCGACCGCCTTAGGGATGAAACAAGAAGGTGTGCGCCGCGAAGCGGTTTTCAAAAATGGCCACTACACCGATGTCTTGGAATACGGTGTGCTGCGCTCGGAATGGCAAGGGTAGTTCTTGGAGCCTCTCGGTTCTTACCTCCATGGTCTGTTCTGGAAATCTTATTCCGATGCGCATTTTGCAATGTGGTTGGGTTTCGGCGGCGCATTTTTGCTGGGGTATGTGCTGTGGGTAAACTGCACACAGCCGAAACCACTCAGCCGCAGATCGGTGGTTTGGATCGGCATAGCGTGGACGCTTTTCTGCACGCTATTCAATTGGGTTTTGGGACCTTATTCCTCGACGGGCCATTCGGATGAACGCACTGACGGGATCGCGTGGATTTACTATGTCGCTCGACTCCAAGACAGCGGCTTGTTTGCGCACTCCTGGGCGGGAGGGGTGGATGCTGTTTCGGGGTTCGTTACGGGGACGACGTATCTCTCGTTAGAGCGGTTGGTATTTTCCATTCTGCCGATGGGGCTCGCCGTCTGGGTTTTGAAG
>JAIEOG010000280.1 GCA_019750655.1 bacterium | reverse complement strand
GATGCCATTGCGCTGTTTAGTGCCGTTGTCGAATGGCCTGAGAAAAGCAACCGCCCACGTTTTGAACTCACGCCGCCTTGGCGTTAATCCGAAAGAGAAAGCCCCCAGACGAGAGCTTCCATTAAGGAGCGATCCACGCCCCTTCCCCCTCGGTGGGTGAGCGAGAGGTGGTGCGCATTGGAAAGAAGGATGGGGCAATTGGCCTCGGCTCGCAACCAATCGGCCACTTGCGAAGACGGCGTCAGGAGCGCGTCGTTGGCACCGTAAGTGCGGTGCAAGTACCAGCTGGCGGGCCGTAACGTGCGCGGTGCTTTGTGCGGTTCCGCGACAGTGCGGATGAAGAGAGACTTCGCCGCCACTCGCTCGGCATTTTGGCAGCGCGCCCGCACAGACTCCCAGTAACGGGCGCTGTACACATGCGTAAGGCTTTTCAGACCACCTGCAAGCCCACAAACCTCGCCAAACTTAACGAAGGGCCGCCCCCAGAACGACAGCACACCAAACGTCCAGAGGTGTTGGGGGTGCACAGCGCCGCTGGGGAGCTCTCGACGGTAAGCAGGGTCCCAGAAGTAGAACGCATCGGCCACACCGCTGCCGTTGTAGGCCCCTTGAAGGGAGAAGAAGGCTTTTACCCGCTGTTCTTCAAACTCAGGATCCGTCGTCAGAAGGCCCAGGCTTTCGGCAGCTCCTTTGCTGTGGGCGAGAAAAATCACAGGCTCAGGGCCGCGGGCGGCGAACTCATAAACAGGGCCGCGCATGAGCACAGCGTTTTCTTCGATACCGCGCAATGATGACATGCCCACCATGTGGATTTGGTCCGCCGGAACTCCGAGTTCTCGTAAGACGAGGGCATTGCCCTCCATGTACCCGCTATGCAGCTCATGCAAAAATCCTTTGGACAAGATCCAACGAAACCGCGCGGCATTGGCGCGGACAGCAGGCGGCAATGCACCCGGCGTGTACGGGGGGCTTTCGAGCCAAAGCTTGAGATCGTGTTCGGTAAAAGCCAAACGCGCCCAAGCCGGAGCGGCGAGAAGAAAGAAAATCGCGAAAAGGCGCATCGCGAAACGTCTAACGCAAAGCTCGCTCTAATCCAATGCCTATTCCCTTCCTTCTGAATTGCGGTAAACTGGGTACCTTGGAGGAAAAATGGACAAGAAAAAAGTCCTCGAACAGTTAGACCGTATCCTGGAAGCCGAACTTTCCGGCGTCGTACGCTACCTCCACTACAGTTTCATGATTTTCGGACCCAACCGGATTCCAATCACGAAATGGTTCCGTGACCATGCGGATGAAGGCATGCAGCACGCCGTGATGATCGGCGAAAAAATCACGGCTTTAGGCGGCCACCCGTCGCTAAAAGTGAAGCCCGTGCCCGAAACGAACAACCACAACGTCATGGAGATTTTGAAAGAATCGCTCGAATTTGAGCACGAAGGCCTGAAGCTCTATTACGGCCTTTTGGAACTCGTCACGACCGACGTCGCTCTCGAAGAAATGACGCGTGGGCTGATTGAAGACGAGACCAACCATATCGAAGAAGTCGAGAAAATGACCCGCAACTCCAAGTAGCGCGGTCCCCGTAAAACTGTTAAAAGCGGCGCCATGGAAACCCTGACGCCGCCGGAACCCACAGAAGCGATTTGCATTCTGAGCTTTGAGGTCACCCGCATCCGTCTGGGTGCGGGACCTAGCGAACGCCGCCGTTTCTGGCATATCTACCGCCAAGAGCTCGCTCTTAATCTCAAGACTAATTACCGAAATGAACACGTGCGCATCTGCGGCCCGATGCTTCGCCCTGCGCTCCAGCTCGTCGGCCAGCCGATTTTTTACCGTGGAGGCAAGCTCGTCCGTGAGCGCGCTCTCGGTACCTTTGAAGAAGTCGCCACCCCCTAACAAAAATGGTATCCAGCGATCTCTTACGGAGGCGCGATGGCTCGGTTTACGGCTTGGGTACTGGGGTTTGTTTCATTAGCGATTATCGGGTGCGGTGGGGGAATCCAAAGTCCTGGTGAGCGCACAAATGCTCCGTCTCTTCTCTCCCCGGCCGCAGTAAAGCTCGTCGCTGATATCCGCGCCGGAAAAGTCGCTATCCGCGGCAAAGCGCAGATTGCTCTGCTCTACTACCAAGATCAACCCGCCCACCGCGATGCCGTCTTGGCTTGGCTCGAAAAAAACAAAGCCAACCTCGGTTATGAAGACACACGCTTTGGCTATGTCGACGCGCAAGTCGAATGGTCCGTCCTAGAGAAACTCATTGAAACGCGCGGGGACCTCGGTC
>JAIEOG010000067.1 GCA_019750655.1 bacterium | reverse complement strand
CAATCTATGGCTTGCGGGCCGCTACCTTTTCAACCTGCAGGGAGTGCCGGACGATTTTCTTGCCTCCCCGATCTTCGCCCGGTGGGTAAAACTTTTTGGTGCCTTGAATGGTTTCAAGCACCTCGCAGCGCTAGAGGCCTATTTGTCTGGGCCGGAGATAGCGCGGCTTTCGGGTGAGTACCGCAGTGCCTTCACCAAGCTTTTCCTGTCGGGTGCTGAATCGAGCACCGTCGAAGCGCTCCGCATGACTTACCGCGATCAGCTTTTTGACCGCGTCGAAGCCGAGATGGCGCGGCTTAGTTCTCCTGCTCCGTAGTGCGGGTCGGCGGTGGCACAGACGCTCCCCGCAGGCCCCCAATCCACATACCGTTCAAGTCGGGCCGCGTTCCCCCTCCGAGAGGCAGTGGGTAACTCCAGGGAATCGTCACACTGATCAGATTCCCTCGGCGGTAAGCAAACTCGTGATCGATCGCACGATCCCCATCTAGTGCAGCGAGCAAGGGCTGCTCCGTATTCGCCTGAGGGGATTTGTCGTAAACGATTACCAAAATCAAATCCTCTGTGGAGCTGAGTTCAATATAGATGTCTTTGCGCGGGTCAAAGGCGTTTCCGATGCCTGCGGCATTTCGGTAGAGCGTCATCGTTAGCGAGACGGTGCGTTCGATGGCTTTGTGAAGCAGGCCGGGGAACATCTCTAGACGTTCGGTTTCTTCCAGCACCTTTTGGCGGATGAGTACTTCGACTTCACGTGCTTTTGCCTCGAGCGCTTCGGGCCCGTCGGTGGATTCGAAATTAGCGGCGAAAAATTTCTGAGAAACGCCTGCGAGTCCAAATAGGCTAAAGGTACAGGTGTTCGAGGTTTGCCGTACGCCTTCAGCCGGCAAAGCAAAGAGCGCTACCAAAGCGAGTAAAAGAATGGTGGTCCGTGTTCTCACGGCCCCATCTCATAGCAATCTCTGGGCCGAGTTCCGGGCCCTAGCCGAGACGGCCGCGCTGGCCCTGATCCCCACGCTGAGAGTCCTGGATCTGCGTAGCGGGCTTTTTCTTTGGCCCGAGAGTTCCTCGCTGGGTCCCCGGGGTCACTTCTTGGCCACACCCAGCTACTAAAACCGTGATGAGAATCGCGATTACGCCTGCTGCTTTTTTCGCCATAAAGCCTCCGCCTCAGTATGCTTTGGCGAAGATAGCACGTTTGGAACTGGGCTTGCCAGAGAACAGGCATTTGCCAGGCTCGTCGGGCCCATCCAACGGAATGCAACGGATAGAGACCTTGAGTTCCGCGAGTTTTTTCATCAGCTCTGGTTCTTCCGACCAGTGCGCCACTGCAAAACCGCCTTCACCTTCAAAGTACGCTTGGAAGTCGCTTGCCGTATCAATCCGTTGCGTCGCTGCTTCGCGCGCTTTGAGGGCACGATCGTAGAGCGCTGCTTGGATTTCATCGAGCACAGCGACGGCTGTGCGGACGAACTGATCGCGCGGAACGCCCGTCTTGTCGCGAGGTGCGCGGTCGCGGCGGCCCATGAAGACAGCGCCGTTGGCCATGTCGCGGGGGCCGATTTCCAAGCGGACCGGGACGCCCTTCTTGATGTGTTGCCAGGTTTTGTCGCCACCGCGCATATCCCGCTTGTCGACTTCTACTTGAAGTGCGCGGCCGTGGTACTGCTGCGTCTTCAATTCCGCGGCAAGCTTATCGCAGTATTCAAGAACCGAAGCCTTCTCAGAGTCGTCGCGGAAAATCGGGACGATCACGATGTGTTTCGGTGCAATGCGCGGGGGAAGGACCAGCCCATCGTCATCGCTGTGAGCCATGATCACACCGCCGATGAGGCGGGTGGAAACGCCCCAGGACGTTGTCCAGGCATGAGACATTTTGCCTTCTTTATCCTGGAACTTGATGTCCGATGCTTTCGCGAAATTCTGCCCGAGAAAATGCGACGTTCCCATCTGCAACGCCTTGCGATCTTGCATCATGCCTTCGATGGTGAAGGTCGAGACGGCGCCCGGAAAACGCTCCGAAGCTGTTTTTTCGCCAGGGATAACGGGAATAGCTAAGCAATCGCGCGCGAAATCGGAGTACACGCCAAGCATTTTCATGGTCTCTTCCACGGCTTCTTCAGCCGTGGCGTGAACGGTGTGGCCTTCTTGCCAGAGAAACTCAGCGGTGCGGAGGAAGATGCGCGGGCGCATTTCCCAGCGGACGACGTTGGCCCATTGGTTAATGAGCAAAGGCAAGTCGCGGTAGGACTGTACCCACTTCGAATAAACTTCTCCGATG
>JAIEOG010000402.1 GCA_019750655.1 bacterium | reverse complement strand
GCCGTGTTCCCGGAACACGCAGACCGTTTAGAAACTCTCGTCGAAATGGCAGACGCTGCCATGTACGAAGCCAAGAAACGCCGCAATGCTGTCTGCACAGCAAGCCCTCGCACCCGACGGCAGCGCCCGCCGACCCGCCGACGATTCGAGCCCACTCTTTAGTTGCCCTATCCCAGAAAGTCTGGCATTTACCGCGTGCTTTAGGAGAGAAGTATGCGGAACTTTGTTTTCGGTGTTTTGTTTTTGAGCGCTTCGGCCTTTGCGGCCGTAGAGGAAACTTCGAGCGTCCCTGCGGGCGCGACGGAAACTTTCGCCAACCCCGGGGCGGAGCGGCTGAAAATCGACCTTTTCAGCTACGGCTACTCTTCTTCCTTCTCCAACTTCAACGGACGCCGCGCGACTCACGATAACACCGATGGCGATCCGGTGCAGATCACCAATGAAGTGACCTTCAGCTACCCACTCTTCGGTGGCCAGAGCTTAGCGCTCACTCCTCAAGTCGTTTTGCAGCCGAACCAAGGCGACCGCTTGCAACTGGGCCGCCCGCACCTCGGCGTGCAAGGCGTGGCTTTCGACAACGGCACCTGGTCGTTGTTCTCGCGCGCAGAACTTGGAATTCCGCTAACTCCAGGCGACTTGAATGATGGCTATGTGACTGGCCCTCAGTGGATTGCTTCCTTGGGCTTCCAGGTTCGTGGCACGAAGTGGAAAATTGAAACCGTGTTTGTCCCCTCGGTGAGCTTTTATGCCGATGGCACGGCTGGCTCGTATGTCTATTTCAGCCCACGCGTGATTTACCAATTGAGCGATTCTTGGAATCTTTTGGGCATCTGGGAAACGCATTTCAGCTCTGACCGCAAGAAGCCCAATGGCATTCTCGCCTTGAATTCCGCACGCCCCTCGAACTTGGGTGTCGGCTTCAAATACGCGAGCGCCAACGGAACGGGCCTCTGGGTGCAGCCTTTCTTCAGCGTGTACCCGAATGGCCGCGTGCTTGAAACCGCGCACTTGGGCTTGAATTTCGGCGGGCCGCTTCTCTAAGCGGCTAGTTCAGAACAGAAAGCACGAGTTCCTTCACAGGAATATAGAGGCCCCGAACGGGGACATCGGACAAGACCATCCGAAAACCCTTCTGCTGCAGCTGCTCAAAAAGCGCCTCGCAGGCGGAGAATTTCGGCTGGTTCTCCCAGGCCCAGAGTGTGAACCCCGCTTCGACTGGATCTACGGAAGTCTGGGTGATCCCCGTTTGGCTCACCACACATTCCCCCACATCCGGCTCCGCAAGCCGAATGGTCTGGTGCTTTTCTAAACGCAAGTCTCCTTGGAAGTCCCCCCAAGCGGTTTTGGGAAAACGCGCTTGAGCGGAGAACACGAGAAGCTTCGAGCCTCCTAAGGTGCGCTTTTGGACAGTGGGTGGCTCGGTAAGCAGACCGCGCGCGCTGACTTTCTCGGGCGGCGCCTCCCATTCCCCTTCGTCCCGGTTGAGCTCACTCTTCGCACAAGAAAAAACCAGTGCTGAGACCGCTAGAACGATTATTCTTAAACAACCGTAATTCTTTCGGCTTTCTGATTTGCTTTCCGGCATTTTTCTATTATACCCCGGACTATTTTTCTTAGCGCTTGCCTAATTCCCCCCACTCAACGTAGGCCTAAAGTTTCGTTTCAAAAAAAGGGGTAATGATGTTCCGAGTCTTCTCTTTGCGTTCGATCCGTAAAGCTTCTCGAGCTGTTCAAGCTCTGACTCACCAAAGCGTGACCGCGCTTTTGATTTTGTCGCTCACTGCGCCGCAGCTTGCGTTTGCAGCGGATGGTACCGGCACGACCGAAGCCACCAGGAGCACGGGCGCTCCAGCAGGAACCCCAGAAGCAACATCGATTGAAACCCGGCTGGTAGATGGCTTGCGCAATGCCAAAGATGCTACAGCGAACCTCGCGCTTACGGACGCAGAGCGAAACATCGGTTTTTTGACAAGCTGGTACATGGTGGATGAAGCCACTGACACCCTGGCAGAACACCTCGGCGAGGTAGACGTCAGCGCTACGTACCCCGCCGTCGCACAGGGGGAGCCTATCCATGGCTTGCAGGTTTCCACGGGCATGCGCCAGGGACTGCACACCTTACGCCTCTCTTTAAAAGGTTACGGCAAGGTGTCCGAGCTTCAGCTGCCGCGCGGTATGGCGGTCGTTAGCACGGATTTTAACGACGAGCTTCTTTACATCTTGATGAACGATGGCTCGTTACACGCCATTGACGTCAAAAACTTGGAGCA
>JAIEOG010000314.1 GCA_019750655.1 bacterium | reverse complement strand
CTGGAAGAGGGCAACTTCGACTTGTTTTCGATCGATCCCGACGGCAACAACCTGCAGCGCGTGACGGTTGGCGATCGAGTCGGCAAAAAGCGCGTAAACAGCGAAAACCCGAGCTGGTCACCCAACGGCCGGCACTTCGCGTTTAGTGCCAACGAAGGCGGCAAGTACGCGGTCTACAAAATGTCTCTGGATGGAAACGTCATCCGCAAAATCTCGCCCGAAGGCCAGCAATGCATGACGCCCGCATGGGGAAAATCCGAGGGCTGAAAGGTGCCAATCTACTTTGGGGCCCCAATGGCGCGGGGTGCAATCTTCCACGGAGATCTCCCGGGAGATCTATGGTTTTCGCATGAACATTTAGCGGAATCCTTACCCTGCCTGGGCAGGGTAGACAGCGGTTCCGAGACGCAGTCCGGTTTCCCAGGCTATAGATCGCCTGGGAACCGGCCGTCATCGGCTTTGCTAATTAAGTCGTTTTGAAGAGGTCTATCTGCGAGCTGCCGGGTGAGTCCGATGGTTGCTTCCTGTGTTGATTCAGCGTTTTCAACCAGCAAGCTTCTACTAGATCTCGCTTCTACTTTCTCCCTGCTTCCCTAAGCAGCTGGGTATTTCTAGCTATTACTTCACTGCGCTCGTAAGGCGCTTAGCGAAGCAATAGCCAGTAAGAAGAACGTTATGGAAGCAATGACATGTTTGATCGCAGCACGCAGCTGACCCTTGCGTGGTGCTTGAGACACATATTCTGGAAGCTGGAACAAGGGAGAAGCTACTCGCTACCAGACCTCCCCAGAACTCATCAAACTAAAGATCGTGTTCGGCCGCTTCCTGGGCGACCGATAGCCTAGGAAAGCGAGCCGATAGCGCGCACTTGTTACTCTTACTTTTTACTTCTTACGGACAAAGTGGTGCCACAAAGTACCCGACCTAGGCAGGGTAACATCGCGCGCGAGATGTTGGAGTTCAGTCGATCGTGAGCGACTTCAAGAGATCTAGCTGATCGAGCACTTTACCCGAGCCGATCACCACGCATTTGAGTGGGTCTTCGGCGTACATCACTGGCAAGCCAGTGCGTTCGCGGATGAGGATGTCGAAGTTGGCGAGCAGCGAGCCGCCGCCTGCGAGGACAATCCCTTTATCGACGATATCAGCGGCCAATTCGGGCGGTGTGCGCTCAAGGGCTTGCTTCACGGCGTCCACCACGATGTTGACCTGGTCGACCAGGGCTTCGCGGATTTCGTCGCTGCTGACCGTGACTGTTTTGGGGCTGCCGACCACGAGGTCGCGGCCTTTGACTTCACAGTATTTCACTTCGTCGAACGGGAAAGCGTTTCCGATTTCGATTTTGATTTGCTCGGCGGTGCGCTCACCGATGAGCAAGTTGTATTGGCGCTTGATGTAGTTGACGATCGCTTCGTCGAACTTATCGCCGGCCACGCGGACAGATTGGCTATACACAATCCCGCCGAGCGAGATAACGGCCACTTCCGTCGTGCCACCGCCGATATCCACAATCATATTGCCCGACGGCTCCGTAATGGGGAGCCCGGCGCCGATCGCAGCGGCCATGGGTTCTTCAATCAAGAAAACTTCGCGAGCGCCGGCAGATTGCGCTGATTCACGGACCGCACGGCGTTCTACCTGCGTGATACCAAACGGGACGCAGATGATGATGCGCGGGCGAACAAGAGTAATTTTTTCCTGAGACTTCGCGATGAAGTATTTGAGCATGCTCTGCGTGACTTCGAAGTCCGCGATCACGCCGTCTTTCATGGGGCGGATAGCATGGATGCTACCGGGTGTGCGGCCGAGCATCTCTTTGGCTTCGCGGCCCACCGCGAGAACTCGGCTGGGGCCCCCGCGCGCGCTCTTCGCAACCGCCACTACGGAGGGTTCGTCGATAATCAAGCCGCGGTTCTTGGCGTAAACCAGAGTGTTCGCTGTTCCCAAGTCGATCGCTAGATCGCTTGAAAACATGCCCATCATTCGATTTAAAACGCGTCGCGTTGGATTCACAACTGCCATCCCGCCTTCTCCCTAAATGGAAAACCTAGTAGTAATCCGCTTTTATAAACCTCCTTTTTCCAATAGTCACGGCCCTTTACAGAGGCCTCTGCGAGGGCTCTTGGGCGGCGAAAAAGACTCAATCTGCAGGCTGTAAATGCCGAATAGTTTAGAGAGATTCGGGATTTAACACGCAAAGGACCACGTTGGACTTCAAGCCTTTCAAAATGGGTAAGTACCTTTTGATGGAAAGGCTC
>JAIEOG010000042.1 GCA_019750655.1 bacterium | reverse complement strand
ACACATTAGAATCGCAGGTAGTAGCGATTTCGACCACCATGTCGGCCGTGCTGTTGACACAGCACGGCCGAAAGTCATTAGAGATGACTGGGTGGAGCCGCAATAGCCAGTCGGCAACTCGCACTCTAGACCTTGCTCGCCGATATATTGATGCTCCTGCATTCCAGTTTTACAGCGTTGTAACGTCCACTCGCTTGTGCCCTGGTTTTGCGGCCCTACATTTTCTCTGCGGGCCGGGCCCCTCTGGCGGTTGTGTCTTCAACCGCGATGTCGGACCGCATCGGGTTAGCTCGGTGCCGGATGCACTTATCTGACCGCAAGTGCCCAGCACGAGCTGCCTGATCTCCAAAACACTTATCGGAGAGAGGCAATGAATTTTTTGCTCAACCGCATGTCAATGATGCATCAGAAACTGGACCACGAGATTAAGAACGAAACCGAGCGCCGCCTGCCGGATTTCGTTCGCTTGATGCGCCTTAAGAAGCTGCGACTGGCTGTGAAAGATCGGATAGCTAGGCGTATAAAGCGGTGGTCCATTCAAACCCAACAATAACTAAGCCTGATCTCAAGCGGTGAGCGTCGCGCTCACCGCTTGAATTCTTTAACTGGCCGCTAGCTGTGGGTATCGGAAAGCGTGCCGCTTTTGTCATGTCGATGGGACGACAGCATGGAACTCTTTGACATCCTCTGGCTTGGAAAACCGTTGTGGATGTGGCTCGCATTTTTAGGATTTGTCGCCGTTCTCTTGGTGCTGGACTTGGGTATCTTACACCGCAAGCAGCATGAAATCGGCGTGCGTGAGAGTTTAGCGCTATCGGCAATGTATATTGCTCTCGGCCTGGCTTTTGGCGGTTGGATATGGTGGCAGATGGGCCAGGAAGCGGGACTGGCCTATGTCACTGGTTTTGTTATTGAGAAGAGTCTTGCGATGGACAACGTCTTTGTCATTGCGATGATCTTCACCTATTTCGCCATTCCTCGGCTTTACCAGCACCGCGTACTGTTTTGGGGCGTTCTCGGCGTGATCGTCCTTCGCGGCATAATGATCGGTATGGGCACCGCGCTCGTCGAGCAGTTCGGCTGGATACTCTATGTCTTCGCCGCATTCCTCATCGCCACCGGAGTTAAAATGTGGCTCTCGGCCGATAAAACCTACGATGTCGGCAAATCGCCCGTCCTCGGATGGATGAAGCGCCGTTTCCGTGTAACCGAGGAACTGCACAAACAACGCTTTTGGGTTCGCCAGTATGACGACAAAACCGGGCGGGTCGCGTGGTTTATGACTCCTCTATTTCTGGCTCTGGTGATGATCGAGTTTGTGGACGTTGTCTTCTCCATTGATTCCGTCCCCGCCATCTTCGCCATCACCACGGATCCGTTTCTGGTCTACACCTCAAATATCTTCGCCATACTGGGGCTGCGGGCTCTTTATTTCGCGTTGGCTGCAATGGTAGAGCGCTTTCACTACCTTAAGTACGCGCTCAGCGTCCTGCTTGTGTTCATCGGAGCCAAGATCTTTGTCGCGGATGCTTTAGGGCTCGCGAAAATACCGCCGGCTGCTTCACTATCCGTAACGTTTACCATCTTGGCCGTGGGTGTGGGGTGGTCAGTGTGGAAGACGCGCGGGACGGTGGCGGCTTCTTTGTCCAAACCCTAACCAAACGGTGTCAAATGTTCTTACACAATGCTCGCCAATTAAAAGCCAAAACGGAAGGAGTGAGCGCGGCAATATGCCAGAACCTGTTTCCATTGTGCGCTGCGTTGGCAATAAGCCCAGCGTACGCGTTTGAGAATGGTTACCGCTTAGAAGTCGAAACCGGCGGTGTCTGGCAAAGTCGCAACGTTGCTCAGTCGCCGGCCCAAGTCACGACTACCTTGCCACAAGGGAGCCGCTTCTCCCTGAAGGAGCTGCAGGGTGCCGGGCCGAATTTCTTTGCCAGGCTCTCGGCAGGATACACGTGGAATGACAGGCACCAGGTCCATGCTCTTTACGCTCCTCTGACGATCACGGGCTCAGGGACTCTTCAAAGCCAAACTTTGTTTCAGGGCGAATCATTTGCGGCAAATACACCGATTGATGCGCGATACCGGTTCGATTCATATCGCATTGGGTACCGCTACAAAGTTCTCGATGCCAACGACTGGCAAATATGGGGAGGAATCACTTTAAAAATAAGGGATGCGAACATCTCGTTGTCGCAAGGTGCCGTTAAAGCCAACCGCGCAAATACTGGTCCG
>JAIEOG010000037.1 GCA_019750655.1 bacterium | reverse complement strand
GCAGCGGCGATGGAGACCGCAACGGCGGTGGCCGCCGCCGTTTTCCTGGGATGGACCGCACGAAGCTCCCACCTGGGTTTCTGTTCGACTACAAGAACCCTTTGATCTTGAGAAACTACATCACCGAAGTAGGCAAAATCATGCCTGCTCGCGTGACTCGGCTTTCCGCTAAACAACAGCGCCAGCTCACTGTTTCTATTAAACGGGCTCGGCACTTAGCGCTCTTGCCGTACAACGATAAGTACAAAAAATACTAGCCACGCACCTTACGAACTCATCTATTGATGATTTCTAGGGGATTCGTGTGATCTTTCCATGCGGGATTGTGCTAATAACACCGCCGCTGGAGTAGCTATGTCCTCGAATACGCTCGCTTGGTGGCTCTTATTCATTGCTCTGCTGCTGAGGCCCACAGTGGCCTTTGCGCTGCCTGCCGGCAAAGTCGGGTATGGCTCTGCGACGACCGTTATCTCCGCCGCTTATGGCGAGAACGTCTTCATTGGATTTGAACTAGGTTTTGAAAAGGTTCTGGGCCGTGCCCGCGCCAAAGATCTCCTGATTGTAAAACAGGGGACGGACAAATCGCTCCGCGGTGCCGTGACGGTGGCGGAAGATCTCGTCAAAGAAGGCGCCGTTTTCTTGGTTGGCTTCCCCGTGAGTCACGATGCTCTCTTGGTCGGCGACTATGCGGTGAAGAACCACATCCAATCGCTTTTTGGAGGCGCCGCCCATTCCGATCTCGCCAAGAAAGGGCCCGAAGTTCTTTCCTCTGGTAGCTCGATGGAGCACCTGGTTTCCCAGCTGGAAGTGTTTCTAAAGAAACAATTCGCCGGAAAGCGCGGGCTTGCGATTTCAAACCCCTACGCCGTTTTTTCTGCCAATCAAGCACGGATTCTCAAAGAGCGAGTGCAGAATGGCGAGATCGCATTTGAAACACGTGAAGTAAATGAAGCGCTTGTGTTGCCGCCATCGGCATTGGCGGAAATCAAAGCGGGAAAATTTGATTATATTTACCTCACGCTCTACCCCGAAGACCTCGTCGCCTTGCTCAACCAGCTAACGACTGCAGGAGTAGATCTACCCATGATCACTTGGGGCGGCCCCGACACCGATGTTTTGAAGCGTTTTATCAGCGAGATGAAATCGCCTTACTACATTGGGAGTCCTTGGATGCCGTCGCGGGACAAGACGCGCGATCTCGATCGTGCCATGCAAGCGAAGTTTGGCCGCAAGTCGAATTCAGAAATTGTGATTGGCTACAACTTAGGGCTCGTCGCGGGCCAGATGGTCGCTCGGGTGAAAGGCCCACTGACTCGCGAATCTGTGCGCGCGGCTTTCACTCAGGATCCTTGCTTTGAAGGTCTTGGAAAAGTGCCAGTTTGTTTTCCACGCACGGGTGGCCATGCTTCGCTCACCGTCGAGTTTCAACGGTATAACCCCGCCACAGCAGGGAAAAAGCCATGACCCCGCGCATGCCCTACAAGCTTCTGCGCCAGCTGACATTGATGCAGCTCGCCACTGTAGCGGTGGGGCTGTTCATTCTTAGCTGTGCATTTTTTGTCGTTACTCGTGGGACTTTTGAGGAGGCCTTGGACAGCGAGCGCGCCAAAGTAATTCTGAGTCTCGACGAACAGCAGGAAAAATGGCGCACTTGGAAGCAAATAGGTTTGGAAGAAGCCCTCGCTAAGGGGCTGGCTTCGCACGCAAAGGTATTTTCCCTTGGCCGATTGGATGTCGTCCGCGCCGAGACAGTCCCCGACAAACCACCACCGGAGATGATCGTTATTCCGTCTGCGGATTCGGGGGAAGAGTGGGTCGTTGTAGCGAGTCTCGATCCGGAGCATATCGAGGCCGTTTATGTGCCTTACCGCTCTAACTTAGTGCTCTTGTTGCTTTCGGGGTTGTTGTTTTGCGGCGTGATTTTGTTTTCTTCGCGTTATATCCGCAAACAGTTCTACCTCCCGTTTCAAGAGCTCAAATGGGTTTTCGAAGCTTACAATGCCGGCAAAGAAATTGAGGATTCCGGCATCCGCGCTAAAGGGGAGATTCGGGATTTCATTCAGTCGTTGATTGAGCTGTATAAAAAGCTCAAAGAGACGGAAAAGAACAGCGCGATGGTTTCCGTGGCCCGGCAGGTTGCGCACGATATCCGCTCGCCCCTTGCTGCGCTGGACATGATTCTAGACACCTTGCCGCAGCTTCCAGAGCAAAAGCGGCTGATTATTCGCGGCGCAT
>JAIEOG010000435.1 GCA_019750655.1 bacterium | reverse complement strand
CTGAATGATTCGCCGATTACCGAATTCGATATCGCGATCTTTGCGGAGCTCCAAAAACGCCTGTTTACGTCGAAAGAAGTGATCCTTACCAATTCTTCAGAATTAGTTTCTCTCGCCGCTGAAGCGGGCTTTGCGGTTACCTTAGTGCGGGACGTGCTCCACGGGCACTTCTCTGCGGTTCTGCTTAAGAAGCTTCCCAAGCCCAAGGCTAAATTCGAGCCTGTGATCCGTTACCACGACGATCCCTGAAACATCTGTCCCCTAACCCATAGTTGAGAAGTGCAACAGCCGGGTTTGGCACCGTGCCTGGCGGCACTGGCACGCGCTCTGCAATCTAGTCCCGCGAACATGAAAGGATGGTCGTGATGGATAAGAATCAAGTGAAAGGCACTATCAAAGAAGTGAAGGGCAAAGTCGTCGAGGAAGTCGGTCGGCTATCCGGAGATTTGAAGACACAAGCCCGCGGGCTTGGCCAGCAAGTAGCTGGAAGAATAGAACGCGGTGTCGGCGATGCTAAGCAAGCTGCCGAGGGAAAAGCGCGTTCTTGGCTCACGCGTTTGAGCGACTGGCTAAGCCGGTCCAGCGCTGCTGCCTTGGCTTTGGCGCTGTTCTCCATACCGGTTCATGCGGATGAAACGACGGGCGAAAAGGTAAATAATACCGTCGGAGAAGCGCAGGTGCAGGCTAAGAAGGATGGCCGGAAATTGAAGCGCGGAGTGCGCAACGCAACGGGTAACCAGGACCGCTGGGAAGACACGAAGGACGCGGCAAAAGATGCGCGCGACGAGATCCACCAGAAGGCCAAGGAGACCAAAGACAAGATTGATTAGTTTCCCTTCCCCCTATCTCCCCCAGGCCGCCCAAGATGGGTCTCCGACCCCTTTTGGGCGGCTTTTCTTTGGTGCAGCGTGCCTCCCAGAGGCTATTGCCGATTTGCTATACTTTCTCGATGCTACAAACTCTGTTCAACTCCTGGGCGACGTTCTGGACTAGTGTTTGGGCTGCTCTCACGTGGGTAGACCTGTTCGACGTTTCCATCATCACCGTGTTCTTCTACGCGGCTCTCACTTGGCTCCAAAGGCGAACCTCTCGCTCGGTCGCGGTAGCACTTGCCCCTGTCGTCGGGCTTTTCCTCCTCGCCTATATCCTCGAGATGCCGTTGACCTCTTTGCTCTTACAAACGGGCATCACGGCCATCGCCGTCGGCTTCGTCGTTCTTTACCAAGAAGACTTTCGCCGTTGGTTTGAAACGCTTTCGGTTTGGACGCTCTGGCCCTGGCAGCCGCAAAAGTCTTCGCGCCAGCGGCTCAACCAAATCCTCTATGAGTGCTTCAGTTCTTTTTCGACGAGTAAGACAGGTGCCTTGGTCATCATGCGCGGCAACCAAGAGTTGAATCCGCATATCCGCGGCGGCGTTCCGGTGAACGGCTTCGTCAGCGCGCCTTTGCTCTACAGCATCTTCGACCACCACTCTCCCGGCCATGACGGCGCTGTCACTTTAGTCGGCGATCGCATCGAAAAGCTCGGCGTGCACTTGCCACTCTCCCGTAACCTCGATCAGGTTGGTCGCTTAGGCACTCGCCATGCCGCCGCGCTTGGTTTGGCGGAACGCTGCGACTCTCTGGTGTTGGTCGCCTCGGAAGAGACGGGCCATATTTCTGTCGCTTGGAATGGGCGAATTCGGGCACTGCATTCTGCCGACGAGTTGCCGGCCGTGCTTCACGAGTTTGGCGCTTCTTTGAACCGTGTCGAAGCCGCACCTCCGAACTGGCGTAGCTGGCGCCACAACTGGGGCCGCCCTTCCCTTGCGGTCTCTCTCGCGTTTTTGACTTGGTTTCTCCACACACGCCCTTCGGACTTCGTACAGCAATCCGCAGAAGCGACAGTTGTGTTCCGCAATGTGCCCTCGGACTGGGAAGCGAAGCCCCCCTACCCATCCACCGTCCGTGTCACTATGGCGGGCCCCCGCGGCGCCCTCGATACTCTCGCGCGCACTGAATTCACGGCGGGCGTGGATATGGGCCATATTCGCGAAGGCGTGCAGAGCGTCGGCATTGATAGTAACAGCATCAAAGTTCCTGCGCGCACGCGCATCGTGCGCATCGATCCTCGAGAAGTTAGCGTGCAAGCCTACCCTGCTCAGGTAGTGACTCTGCCCGTGCGCCCAAGTCTCGAAACGGC
>JAIEOG010000113.1 GCA_019750655.1 bacterium | reverse complement strand
CCGCGGGAAGTAGACTTTATTCAGCATGTGCGCATTGCCCACGAGGCTACTCGCACACCGTGCAATGGTATTCGCAAAATAGATCCACACCAAAAGCCCCGAGAAACTGAAAAGCGAATAGGGAATGCCATCCGAAGGCATCTGGGCGATACGCCCGAAGAACAGACTGAACACGCCAACGGACATCAGGGGGTAAATGAGCGCCCAGAGAGCCCCCAAAGCCGTCTGCTTGTAACGCAGAGTAATATCGCGCCACGTCAGAAAGTAGAGCAATTCCCGATTGCGCCATAGCTCGCGCCAGTTCAAACCACGGCTAGAATCCTGGTCACCTTCGATCAAAATCGTCGGAGTTGGCTTATCTGTTTTCATGGGAGTGGAAAAATTATAGCATCCCCGCCATGAAGATCACGGTTTACTCCAAAGATAACTGCCCCTACTGCGAAGCCGCGAAGGGCCTGCTCAAAGACAAGAAGCTCGCATTTGAAGAAATCAACCTTCAGCACAAACCTGATGAGCTCGCTGCATTAAAAGCTAGGACGGGCATGCGTACCGTGCCGCAGATCTTTTTCGACGAACAGCTCATTGGGGGTTTCACGGAATTGAAGAAGCTCGCCGATCAAGGGCTTCTAGATCAAAAGGACTAAGCGCGGCGCAGGGGCGCTTGGTCGAGGAAGACCAGGCCTTTGAACTTGTCCTTGGCCCAGTTCACGCTCCAGTCGCTTTTAAAGAGAACGACGGGCTGGTTGTCGCGATCGACGACATAAGCACAGTCTGAGTAGCGGTTAAACTCCTCAAAATCGACTCCCTCCCCTTGCGGCCAACAGGCGCGCACGAAGGGTAAGCGTTCGAGTTTCACGTCCACGCGGTATTCGCTCTTTAGACGCGCCTCGAAAACTTCAAACTGCAAAGCGCCGACGGCCCCAAGAAACGGGAAAGCTTCGGCGCGAGACGGGTGGCGGAAAAGCTGTACGACACCCTCCTCCGTCAACTGCTCTAGGCCTTTTTGCAATTGCTTGCGTTTCAACGGATCAGAAACACCGACCGTTGCGAAATTTTCCGGAGCAAAACGCGGCACACCTTCGAATTCCATTCGGCGCCCTTCGGCAAGCGTGTCGCCGATGCGGAAATCGCCGCCCGTATCGAGCAAACCGACGATATCTCCAGGCCAGGCTTCTTCGAGCGTCATGCGCTCTTGCCCGAAAAAGTGGATGCTTTTGGACAAGCGAAAGTTCTTATCCAGACGGCCATGCTTTGCTTCCATGCCGCGGGTGAACTTCCCAGAGCAAACGCGCAGGAACGCCACGCGATCGCGGTGCTGCGGATCCATGTTGGCTTGGATCTTAAAGAACAAGCCGGAAAAGCGCGGATCCGTCGGAAGAACTTCACCCTCTGACCCTTCACGAGACGACGGCGGAGGCGCCATCTGCAGGAAGTTTTCTAGGAAGCGTTGGACTCCGAAGTTGTTCATGGCGCTACCGCAGAATACTGGCGTGAGCTGCCCTGCGAGTACGCGCTCAGTATCAAAGGGATCGCCCGCTGCCTCGAGAAGCTCCAAATGCCCACGCAGCTCTTCGACTAGAGCTTCATTCTCAGCGCGATCGCCAGAAAGTGATGCCAAAAATTTCGGATCGTCGAGGCCCGAAACTTTCACTGGCTGTAGGCGTCCCTTCTCATTGGCCTCTTCTTCTCTTTGGAAAAGAAGGATTTCACCTGCGCGGCGATCGTAAACGCCCTTGAAGCTTTGGCCCATGCCGATAGGCCAGGTGACAGGCGTCGAACGAATGCCCAAGACTTTTTCTAGCTCGTCGATGAGATCGAGCGGATCGCGGCTTGGGCGATCGAGTTTATTGAAAAACGTAAAAATCGGCAGGCCGCGCATGCGGCAAACTTCGAAAAGCTTGCGTGTCTGCGGCTCCACACCTTTAGCGGCGTCGATAAGCATCACAGCCGCATCTACGGCGACGAGCGTGCGGTAGGTATCTTCCGAGAAGTCTTTATGGCCCGGGGTATCGAGCAAGTTGACTTGGATGCCGTCGTACTCAAACCGCAGAACGCTGGTGCTGATGGAGATACCGCGCTTGCGCTCAATTTCCATCCAGTCGCTAGTGGTATTGCGCTGCTGCGATTTGGCCTTCACAGCCCCGGCCAAATGGATGGCCCCACCGTACAGC
>JAIEOG010000271.1 GCA_019750655.1 bacterium | reverse complement strand
AGTCGTCTCATCGAGGTGGCCACTTTTTGCTAGCCGGTGCGCAATTTCTTCCGGCGGCGTGTCGAAATCTTTCGGATCGACATAGCTTTCTTCAAGCGCCCATTCCCAGCGGCCTTTGTCGCGCAGTCGTTCTTCCATCCGAGCGCCCAATTCCACGAGGAACTCGACGTCTTGCTGCGCGTATTGCAGGAGCTCTCGCGGCAACGGCCGTTGCAACCACTTCACCCGGGATCGCCCCTTGTGCAGATGAATGCGCAGAACATCTTTGGTGAGTTTAGCTAAGCCGACGTTGTCGCCATAACCACTGAGCGCGGCCGCGACAGCCGTATCGAGCACGGGCTCGGCCACGCGGCCATAGCTCCAGTAAAAACACTCCTGATCCGCAAAAGCGGCGTGGAGAACCTTCAAAATCTTAGGGTTCCAAAGAATTTCCAGAAACGGCTGGAGCGCATCTGCATTGAGTGCGACAGGATCGATGAGCCAAACCCGATCGGCCGCTGCCACCTGGATAAGCGCCATCTTGGGAAAAAAGGTCGTTTCACGGATGAATTCCGTATCGACGGCGATCACGCTTTGATCGCGCAGGACCTCGACCATGTCCTCTAAGGCTTCGGGGGTATCGATATACGGGGCGAGATCACTCATCAGAAAATGTACTTCTTACGAGACAGGTTTAATAAAAGCGCTGTAGCCACCATGAACGTCAGCATGCTGGACCCGCCATAACTAAAGAATGGCAACCCTACCCCTACAATGGGCAAAATTCCAATCACCATCCCGATATTGATAAAGACATGCCAGAAAATAATGGCCGTTAAACCAAATGCGAGCAGCATCTCGAACTTATCGCGTGCGCGCGCAACGGTGCGCAACGAATAGAAGAGGTAACTCCAATACAGCGCCAACAGAACCATGGCCCCCAGAAATCCGCGTTCTTCTGAGAACACGGAGAAGATAAAGTCCGTGTGCTGCTCTGGAATGAAGTTCAGCTGCGATTGCGTCCCTTTCAAAAAGCCTTTGCCCACGACCTTCCCGGAACCTACGGCAATCTTGCACTGCAAAGCATTGTAGCCGCTCCCTCGGGCATCGCGGCCCGGGTTTACGAAGGTCTTCACGCGATCGCGTTGGTAATCGTGCAAGACGAATTGGTAGGCCAGCGGCACGGCGATCAAGGCCGCCAAGCCCACCAGCATCAAAGACTGCCAGGCCACGCGCAGAAAAAACACCATCGAACCCGAAACAAGAAACAGTACGCCAGCCGTTCCCAAATCGGGCTGGAGAAGAATGAGCAAGAAGAAAGGCGCCACGAGCAACCCGGGCACAAGCAAAGTGCGCAGAGTGTAAGGCGGGGTGTTCTGATCGTCGGAGAAATACTTCGCCAGCGTGAAAACGATCGCAAGTTTTGCGATTTCGCTCGGCTGGAGGTGAAAGAACTTCAAATCAATCCAGCGCTGTGAGCCCCCACCAACACGGCCGATAAAGAGCACGATCGTAAGCAGAAAAAGGCACATCCCGTAAAAGGGGTAAGCGAGTTTTTCGAAAATATGGCTATCGATGAAAAAGAGGACTAGTCCTAGGCAAAGGCCAATCCCCCACCAAACCATCTGAGTTTTGTAGAGCATGACTCCCGCGCCTTTAGATGCGCTATAGAGCGTGAAAATACCGAGCAGAAATGCCAGCACCATGGAGACGAAGAGCCCCATGTTAAACGTTTTTATAGTTCCCGAATCACTTTGGAAGGCCACTATTCGTCCTCCTGTGTGCCCAAGACGGGCTTGGGCGGTACGGGCGCTTGTTCCTGCTTCGGCTTAGATTCCGATAAAGAGCGGTGGAGCACAGGGCCCTGAAGCACGACATCCAGCGGTTGCGGGCCGTAGAACCCGGCTTCGGCATTTTTCTTTTTGATATACGCTTCGATAACAGCCTTTGCCACGGGACCTGCGACCGATCCGTGGCAAGAATGTTCTGCAATCACCGCGACGGCAATCTCTGGATTCTCCCGTGGCGCATAGCCCACAAACCAACCATGGTGGCGGTCTTCCACCGGTAGTTTTTCGCACGCCATCTTCACGGTCGCTTTCACCTGTGACGTCCCCGTCTTGCCAGAGATTTCAACGAGCGAGCTATGCGTCCGCACGGCAGTTCCCCAAGGCCGATTGACGACCTCGAA
>JAIEOG010000080.1 GCA_019750655.1 bacterium | reverse complement strand
GCCACAAAGGCATCGGCAGCGCCATTGCGATGGAATCGATCCCCGTCCGCGCCACCTTCCCCAAGCCGGCAACATCGGTCACCGTCTCCTTCTGGGGCTCCACCGCCACACCCGCAATCCTCGAAGCCCTCGACGGCGACGGCAAAGTGATCGCCAAAGCCGAACTCCCCTCTCCCCCTGCCAGAAAATCTCCTTCCGACCCCATCCCCGTCTTCCAACTCACCGTCACCGCCCCCGCCATCCACCACATCCAATTCTCCGGCCCCCGTCCCGGCGAGTACCTCGCCGCCGACGAGATCACTTTTTCTGCTTCGGCTCCGTAGCTACGATTTTGCATTATGTCTTGGAAAACATATGCATCCGAGGTCATATTGTATTCTTAGACGCGGACACACTGCTCATAGCTGTCGCAGTTGACAGGGCCATTAGCTGATACGTTTGCAGACAAAAAAATCTGTACTTCTGTGCCTCTGGTGGTCCCTCGCAGATCGCGTTTGCCTTCGACCTGAGACGCCGTACCATATTGCTGATTGCCAGCGACAAATCCAGCGTTAGCGAGAAGCGTTTCTACAAACAACTCATTGAGAAAGTGGACAAACGTTTGCAAGATTACAAAGCCGCGTCAAGGCGAAAAGGAGCCAGAGCATGGGCGAGACACTCAACGACAAGCTGAGCGAGCTTACACCAGCTCGACGCAAGGCCATCAAGACACGTGCTACCCAGTTGATTGCCGAAGAAAGCGCTCTCCACCAATTACGCAAAGCCCGCAAGCTCACCCAGGCAAACATGGTCAAGAAGCTTGGCATCGGCTAGGAAGGCATCTCCCGCATTGAACAGCGCATCGACCTGCTGCTCTCCACCTCGCCCTCTTACGTCGAGACTACGGGTGGTTGGTTCTCACTCATTGCCGAGTTTCCAGATCGCGTTCCCGTGATCCTCTTCGTGACAAGAAGTGCTAAATCCTTTACCGTGAAAGAAGAGAGGAAAGGAGCCTTCACGTATGCAAATCAACCTTGAACCACATCAAGAACAGGCAATTGAAGCCGCCATCCGGGCAGGCCGCTTTCGCTCCCTTGAAGAGTTCATAGAATCCGCCGTGCGGACTTTGGCGCCAGCCGAGCCACCCGAATCCGCTGATCCATTGGAACCCTCAGCCCTGATTCACATTGATGGGCTTTGGGTCCATCGTGGCCAACCCGAAGCCGGAGCGCGCTGGGACCAGCTTATCGATGACGTTCGGCAAGAGCGGCTCTCCGATCTCTTGAGGGCCTCCTATCCGTGAGGATGTTTTTCGACACATCCGTTTTGGTTGCGGCTTCTGAACAAAGTCATCCGCATCACGAAAAAGCTTGGCCTCTTTTGCAAAGCGTGGTGAAAGGCGAGGCCACGGGAATCATCGGTGCCCACTCCCTCGCTGAATTGTATGCGGCGCTAACGCGCCTTCCCGTGCAACCGCGCATTCAACCTGCCCATGCGCAACGAATCATCAGTGAAAACATCCTGCCACACTTCGAGATTATGGAACTGACCCGCAAAGACTACTCGGATGTCATCCAGGAAGTGGCCATACGCGGAATACCAGGGGCTCGTATTTATGACGCGCTTTTGCTGCGTTGCGCCGCAAACAGTTCTGCGGAACGTATCCTGACTTTTAACTTAAGGGACTTTGCTGAACTGGCACCAGACACGTTACGAGACAAACTCTCCGTTCCACAGTGATCCCTCTCAATCTTCCAGCCGATTGCTGGATAAATTTTGCAGCCCTAGTTCACTTGCCATTCAGCTTGATGTTTCAGCCGTAGTCAAATTTCGCTAGAATCTTCCGCTCCATTGTTTCGGCGTTCCTCTTCGACCTCCACGCCCATCCCTGGTAGCGCTATTACACATTTCCGCTGTCGACTCACTTTATGCAGCAAGTATGAGAACTCCGTGTCATGGATGGCATACATGCCCCCACCGCGCCGCATGAAATCCAAAATCGATTGAGAGGCCCGTGTCAAATTCCGAGTATAAATTCGTAAGTAACTCCAGCGGGTTTCACATTAGAGTTGCCTGAGCGTAGGATAGGCTAACGCTCCCCGATGTCCCTTGCCTCCCTGCTATCGCGCTTTCCTTCGATTCCGGAACCCC
>JAIEOG010000400.1 GCA_019750655.1 bacterium | reverse complement strand
CGCCTTTTTGGCGAGCGCTTCTTGCGCTCCTATGCAGCAGTCTTTGCGAACGGCGGCTCTCAATAGCGGAGCCCAGTTTGCCAAAAATGGCCCGTTCCGCATGGATCAATATGCCGAGGATGCTCGCCAAGGGGGCAGTAAGGCCTCGTCTATCGAAACAACACTCGCGAAAACTATTCCGACTTTGCTTTCCGAAAATCCACTGAGTTCTTCGCAGATGCTTCCCTTGATGGGGCAGTTGGCATTGCTCAGCCCTCAAGCTAGTCGCCAAGTGCTGACGTCTTTGATTCGCCAAGAAACGCTAGATGCGGACAAAAAACTTACGACAGCGAAAGCAGATTTGAAGCCCGCGATTGCTTCGGAGCTTGCGGCTTCGCTCTTAAGTCTCGGCGTTCTAGAACCTGTGGTGGCGGGCGATTTGTCGGATGCGATTTCTGAAATGGCGCTGACGTCCCAAGGGGACTCTCTCGGGCGATTCTTCCGAGGGCTTGCTGCGGCGGCGGGCGCCGAACCTACCTTGGCTCCGACCTTTAACCTTTCCGCCTCTGCGCTCAACCAAGGCGTTCAAAAAGGCAAAGTCGTTTTGGGCAGCGGCCAGCAAGAGAGTCTTTTGCGCGCTGTTTTCGAGGCGCTGCGGGCGAGCATCGGATCGAGTGGGTTGCTGGAGCCGGGGGCCGCGGAGTTAAACGAAGCTTTGGATACGCTCGTAAGTGGCAAACCGATTTTGCTCACCAGCCTGCGTAAACTCTGGCGGGAAGCTGTGCGCGTTTTGTCCAAGACGACCAACCAAGGCGCACTCGCCTCAGCGGTAGCGGGGAGCCTCAATCCTCAGATGGTTTTCCTGCGCGCCGATTTGCGTGAGCTGCTTTTAGCAGCCGGGGCGAATTACCCGCAGGTGGCGACGGCAATTCAGCAGAACATCGCCGACGCTTGGAGCGAGGGTTGGACGCGCTTGGCGGAAAACAAAATCCAAGTGGCAGATTTTAATCGGCTCAAGGGAACGTACTTTGAGCCTTGGGTGGATCGAGTGCTCGATTTTCCGCCGGGAACTGTCCAGGCCAACTGGCTTACCGCCGTCATACAATGGGGGCTTGTGAGCGATGCGCAGGTAGAGAAAAAGATGCCGCGCCTTTTTGTCGGTGTCCTCGAGCGCCGGGATCGCGCCCTCGCGTCCGCAGCTGGTAAAGATACGCCGGAGAATGCCATGCAGCTCCTCTCCGAAGGCCTGGGCACGACTTGGGCCCTGCACCATGCCTATCTCCCCGCACTCAACCGTTGGGTGAAGAAAAACGAAGACTAGCTTGGCTCTCCAAGGCATGCTCCCGGCATGTGGGAAGAACGGCTAGATGCCTCTCTAGAAAGCTTGCGGGCCGCTGGGCAGTGGCGCAAGGTCTCGCTCCCCGAAGGGGTTTGTTTCTCCAATAACGACTATTTGGGTTTGGCGTCTCACCCGGCGATTGCTGAGGCGGGCCGACGTGTCTTGGAGAATGGCGAGTGCGGCGCTCGTGGGTCCAGGCTTTTGGGCGGGCACACCGTTTTAGTGGAAGAAACCGAACATGCCCTAGCCGACTATTTCGGAGCCCCCCAGGCGGTGTTTTTTTCGTCGGGTTACCTTGCGAATTTAGGCGCCGCATGCGCGCTGGCGCGGCTCGCCGAAGCCGTCGCATCGGATGCGGAAAACCACGCGTCGCTTATCGATGGCATTCGTCTTTCCGCCAGATCGCGCGAGGTCGTCCCGCACCAAGAGTGGGCGGCTTGGCAGCCAGGAGCCGCGGGGCCCTGGTTACTCGTCGCGGAGTCGCTCTACAGCATGGGCGGCGATACCGTCGATGAAGTGGCCTTGCGCGGCGCTTGGGATCGTTCGCAGGGGTTTCTTTTGTTGGATGAAGCCCATGCGGCCGGCGTTTTGGGGCCCGGCGGCCGTGGCGTGAGCGCGCCCTGGCGCGACTGGACGCGGATGGCGGTCGTGGTGACCTTTGGGAAAGCTTTTGGCGGTAGCGGGGGCGCGGTGCTTTGTTCGGCGAAGGTTCGCGATTGGCTGGTGAACACGGCGCGCCCGTTCATTGCGCATGCCATAGAAAGGAGGGTGAAGTGGATTTGGTCCGCCGACCATGCGCGGA
>JAIEOG010000313.1 GCA_019750655.1 bacterium | reverse complement strand
CGCCTTGCAAATCGGCTTCGAACTTTTGCAAAGTACGCAGGAGAAGCTCTTCCGAGATGGGGAAGTTCTTAAACGGCTGGCGAATCACGGTCGGCACGCGCGGGAGCCAATGCTTCTCGCGGAACTCCTCCCAGAAACGGGGGTTTCGGTAGCTCAAATGCATCGGAGCTTAATAGCGGCTCAGCGCGGTTTTGGCTAGGCCCCTAATCGGCGAGCTCAGCCAATCCATCCACAGCCTCGCGCCAACGCAGCCGCAGGGCCTCCCGAGTGTCTGCATCGTGGATGCCGGTGTGGTTGAAAACCAAGATCGATTTCTTTGCGGCCTTCGCTACGAGCAGCAATTCCACAATAGTGGGCTTCTCCCAAAGAGGATCCTGCCAGGACATCCGGACACGCCGATTCACCGCTACGGTGCGAATCTCCCCAAAAAAACCATCTACCGTTTCAAAGCCAGTCTTGGGCTTCACCTTCAGCGGACTCAAAGGACGCAGCCAAAGCTCCATGCCCGCCGTCGACAGCAGCAGCTTCCAAGCCGCTTTTCCCCCGAGTGGGAGCGATTTGGTCGCTGTGACCATATACTTACCCCGCGCGTCTTGCCCCGCCTTGCGCCTGCCCGTGGCAATTTCAAACCCCATCGCCACTCCCTGCTGCCACCACGGCGTGAGCCGGTACTTCGTCTTCAGGAAGGAAACGATCTCCTGGTACGTCCACCGTGTAGCGCCGGCTTTTTCCAAAAGCTGCACCCAGGTCTTCCAATCCTTCTTCGTGTGCTTCTTCACCGACTCCGAAGAAACCTTGCCGACCTTCTGGTAGTTTCGCTCGCCGCCACTGATAACTTCTGCGTATTTCAGGGTTTTCGCCATAAGCTCATTATAAATGACGCACCGTTTCGATGCAGCGTGCTTTTACTCGGCTGCGTCGCGTCGCTAACCTGACGCGATGGATGAAACATCTAAACATTCACACAGCTCAGACCCCATCCCTCTGGCCCCTTCACTCGGGCCCATCGCGCAGCAGCAACATATCCCGCTTCCGTCGGCGCTGGTAGATAAACGGCTGCTTCTGATCTGTGTGGCGTGCGTGGGTGCCGCTGTGGTCACAAGTGGGATTGCGCTCCTGCTAGTGAAGCTCATTGCGCTCATTACGAATCTCGCGTTTTACCAGCGGCTCTCTCTCGAAACGGTCGGCCCCGCCGGTAACCAGCTGGGATGGTGGGTGGTCGGCATTCCTGTAGTGGGCGGTTTGATCGTCGGTGCGATGGCCCGTTACGGATCGAAAGCGATCCGTGGCCATGGAATCCCCGAAGCGATGGAGAACATTCTTTCGAACCAGAGCGTGATTCCTGCGCGCATGACTTTTCTCAAACCCGTTTCTGCCGCGATTTCCATCGGCACCGGTGGTCCCTTCGGCGCTGAAGGCCCGATCATTGCTTCGGGCGGGGCCTTCGGATCGCTGATTGGGCAAGCTCTGAAAACGACCGCGCAAGAGCGTAAGACCTTACTCGCCGCCGGCGCGGCTGCCGGAATGACCGCAATCTTCGGTTCGCCCGTTTCGGCGTTGATCTTGGCAATTGAGCTTTTGGTATTCGAATACCGCCCCCGCACTTTCGTGCCGATTGCGGTCGCCGTCGCAACGGCCGGTACTCTTCGACTCGCACTTTTTGGGGCCGAACCCGCCTTTGCAATGCCCGCTGTGCTGCCTCCTACCGCCTTGAAAATGGGAGCTTACTTTGGGGAAGGGATTTTGCTGGGCGTTGCTAGCGTGTTCGTTACTAAGCTCGTTTACTGGATTGAAGATCAGTTCGAAAAACTTCCTATCCATTGGATGTGGTGGCCCGCGATGGGCGGTGTTGTGGTCGGCGTCGTCGGATACTTTTCGCCCAACACTCTAGGCGTGGGTTACGACAATATCGAACGGCTGCTGACGGGAAATCTTCCGGCGGCAGCGGTTGCGACTTTCTGTCTTTTGAAACTCATCTCTTGGTCCATTTCCCTGGGAACGGGGACTTCTGGCGGAACACTCGCTCCGTTGTTCACCATTGGGGGCAGCATTGGCTTACTCTACGGCGAAGCGCTGGACCACTGGTTCCCAGCTCTTGCGATT
>JAIEOG010000249.1 GCA_019750655.1 bacterium | reverse complement strand
CGACGCAGGAGTTTGTAAAGAAACTGAGACTTCGCGTCTCGGGTTTGAGACGCCGGCTATTTTTCGAGGAACTCTAAGTCTTGAGAGAAAGAATCCTTCAACGACCAAACCGAAACCAACGCCAGTACCGTCGTCACTCCCAGGACCGTTAGGCAAGCTCCCGCCAAGCCGGTGTGAGGCCGCAGGGCTTTCAACGACAGCGTCATGGGGATGACCATCCCACGCACGAGATTGGGCACGGAGGTTGCCACCGTAGCGCGGAGATTTGTCCCGAAGCGTTCTGCCGCGACGGTAATAAAGACGGCCCAATAGCCGGAGAAAAACCCGAGCAGCACGTAGAGGCCATGTGCATAACCCAGAGAAGGAACAGGGGCAGCCAAAAGCGCTGCGCTAAAGATCGCGGTCAGTAAAATGAAGAGGTAGAGCACGCGCGTGCGGGAACGCAGGTATTGGCTCAGTAACCCGCTGGCCAAGTCGCCGGAGATATAACCCAAGTAAGAATAGAAAACCGCATCAGCGGCCGTAAGAGAACCGCCCATGCCCCGTGCGGCTCCGATCTCCGGAGCAAAAGCAACGAGCACTCCCAAGACAAAATAAATCGGCACGCCCGCAAGCAAGCAGGCTACGAATCGCTTCACCCGGTCAGCGCTCGAAAATAGAAGAAGTAAGCTTCCACGCGCGACACTCGCCTTCTTCTGCACTTGGTTGAACAACCCGGATTCTTGTACAGACACGCGTAAGAAGAGCAGTGCGATGCCCATTCCGCCCGCAATGAAGTAAGCCGTCCGCCAATCCCAGTACCTACCCACTAAGGAAGCCGCTAACCCTCCGGCAACACCGACGGTTGCGATGATGGTGGTCCCTAGGCCTCGCGATTGTTTCGGAAGGATTTCCACAATCAGGGTCACTCCCGCGCCCAATTCCCCCGCGAGTCCGAGCCCGGCGAAAAAACGCAGCACGGCGTACTGATCTACGGTTTGAGCAAAACCGTTGAGAATATTTGCGACAGAGTAGAGCAAGATGGATCCAAATAGAACACTCAGCCGGCCACGCTTGTCCCCCCAAACGCCCCACAGTACGCCGCCTACGAGCATCCCGAGCATTTGCGCGTTGATGAGATAGATGCCGACATTGAGCAGTTCTGTGACGGGAACGCCGAGACTGTTCAAGCTCGTCGTGCGCACGACGCTGAAGAGTAAGATATCGAATACGTCGACAAAATACCCCAAGGCGGCCACTGCCACCGCAAACTTAGCTGCGCGCGAGATTTTCTGTTTTGCCACTTGAGTCTCCCAGTGTTTTACAAATTATAGCCGCAATCGACGATAGTGGCACTTCCATTGCACCAACTCCCTCTTCTGAAGGAGTGTTTATGAATAATCGTTGGAGTGTCATTTTGATGGGAACCGTGATCGCCCTTGCTTCCATGCTTGGGTTCACTTTTTTAGCTGCAGGGCTAGGAATGCTGTCTCTGCCGCTGGATCCAAATACGGATGCTTTTCTAGGTGTGGGCGTCGGTACGGCCGCTGTGTTGGCGATTGGTACCTTTGCGTCTTACTACCTGGGAGGTTTCGTTGCCTCCCGACTACATGAAGACCGAGCAAAGGGCGAAGCGTGTTTTCAAGGTCTCGCGGTCTGGGGGCTCGCCTGCTGCGTAATGGGGCTGGTGGGCTTAATGGGTGTCACGACGCTTGGCGCCGGAACACTAGCGCTTCAGGCAGCACAGAAAACCGATCCTACCGTGGAGAGTGATGTGCATCCCTTACGGGCGGAAGTAAGCAGCCGACTGAAACTGCACGAGTCTCGCCCTATGACGGACCAAGAAAAGCGGAATGTCGAAAAGGCCAAGACAGCTACTGCAGCCTTGAGTCTGGGCAGCTTCCTAGCAGTTCTCTTGTCTATGATTGCTTCGGCAACGGGCGGGTGGATCGGTCGGCCGACGCGGAAAACGGCGGCGCGCCACACCTTCTCTCGAGAACCCATAGCCGCTTAAGCCTCGGAAGTTTCGCGCCGCAGAATAGGTTCTGCGGCGCAGGCTTTGGCACCTCAATTGCTAAACCTTTCAGTAGGAGGGATCCCCAATGTTGAATTTGTTGCA
>JAIEOG010000392.1 GCA_019750655.1 bacterium | reverse complement strand
AAGCCGGTTCCGTGGCTGCCTGCGCGTATGCGAAACCGAACGCCAAAAAGAGAGCTGCAAAGCCTAGTTTCATTTGTCCCCCAACCCAATGGGATGGAGTCTGGAGCACCCAGATCGGAGTGAAAAGGCAGGGCGCGTCTAGGGCGGTGCAGCGCCAGGCTCAGAACCAGGCTTAATAGGCGGCCTCAGCCATTGAGCCCCCTCCCGGCGAGCGCCGCAATGTGTTAAAGAAGCCCCCTTTCGGAGGCTCTGTGTTTTCCATCCTGCTGGCCCTGGTTTCGATTTCCGCTTCAGCCCAAGGCTGGGTCAACCCAGCGGACAACGCCCCTACCGTCGAGTTGCGCAAACTCATCGTCGAGGACATCCCGAAGATGAAACTCGACCTTTTTCGCCTCAACCCACCCGGCGATACGTCTTTGAACTTTATCTATGAAGTGACGGATGTGCCGTCCAAACAGATCTTGGGAATGATTCCCGCGCCCCGCCACGAAATCGATCGGCAGGAAGGCCGCACGCTTCTCGCTCGCTTGAACCAGATGCTGGAGACCCCGCGCGATCAGTTAGCGTACATGCACCTTGTGCGAGGTCTTTTCTTAGATGATGCAGCTGCCTTGGAGGAAGAGTTTGGGATTACGGCATTTGTTCCCAACGAGTACCTGTTCGGAGATCGTATCTTGGATAACGGTGCTGAATTTCTTCTACACTTAGCTTTGCGCAACCGTTGTTCTCCTGGGGAAGAAGAGCTGAAGAAACTTCCTGGGGCCGAGAACGTCGCTATCCGCGTCGGTTCGTTGGAATATGTCCCAGGGCGGACGGAGTATCGGAAAACGGCATACCGTGCAGGCGACCTACGCCGCAAGCTGGTGACGAGCAAAGAACTCTTGGGCATTTTTCGGCCGTGGATCGCCAACAATGCCGTGCACTGCGAGGAAAAATTGCGCCCGGCCTGGGAGCGCGCCAACCGAGTCATTCAGTGGCCGGATCCCCTCTTGCTCGCGTCCCCCGTAGATCAGTTCAATGCCCTTCTTTTTAGTTTGGAGGGTGCGGCGATGCGCAATTCCCATCGTATTCAGCTGAATTTGCACGGGGGTAAGACGGCGACTATCGTCGGAAGCGTGAACGACATGATGCGCATCCGAGCCCGCTTAGATCTCCTAAAGATTCCTGTGGAACTGCGAAAGCAGCTCGATCCTCGCGGGCGCCAGGAAGTCGATCACCTTTTTGACCCGCCTATTTCTTTGCGAGAGAAAAAAGAATGATCCTGCATTTGCTATTAGGCCTTGTGTCGCTTGCTTTCAGTGAGGGTTGGGAAAAGCCAGAAGTGCGTCCGTTTCCGGTCAGCATTGAGGCTGCACTCCATGTGGCAAAACAGCTCGATGTGAAAGTGCAGTACGAGTCTTCTGAAATCGTTCAACTTGAAGAGCTTGCGATTTACTCTGTGCACGATTCTAAAACACAAGCGCGCTTGGGTTCTGTTCCCGTGCCGCGGTCTGAGATTAGTAAATTGCAGGGCCAAACTCTTGAAGTGCGTCTGAAACAGCTCCTACGTACGCCCCGAGAACAGCTCGTGGCCATGGAGCAAGCGCGCGAAGCTTGGACGATCGATAGCAAGAAACTCGAGACAGATTTTGGGGTTATCGCTTTTGCGGTCAGCGGGGATGGCGAACATGCGGAGATTGCTTTTGGTCTGACCGAGAACTGTGGGATGCGCGATGGGAAAGCCCTCAAGCACCGACTGCGTCCCGTGGGGTATCTGCCAGGTTGCGAAGAGTATGCCGGGGGCTACAAAGCCGGAGATCTCGAACGCGCTTTGTTCGCTAATGATGCTCTGTTGGAGGTTCTCTTAGAGCGGATGGCCCGCAATGTGCGTGAGTGTGCGAGTACGGGTGCCTTCTGGCAGGCGAATATCGATAAGCTTATAAAAAGCGGGCAATTCTGACCTGGTTGACGGTCGCGTTCTCGACCCACATCAAATACAGCTTCGAACTGAAGACGATCATCGCAGATTGGCCGTTGTTGACATCTTTGGCGGTATTTTTGTTCATCCCCGTCGCTGCGTTTCCGTCGATGAAGACCCAAGAGGGTG
>JAIEOG010000278.1 GCA_019750655.1 bacterium | reverse complement strand
TCGATTTACACGCACCTTGGGGTGACGCCGCTCTGGCTTGTGATTGCGATCAACATCGTTCTCTTCATGGGCATCTCTTCGCGGATGATTTCTTCCCAGGCCTTGATCTCCGCTGTGCCCACGGCAGAGAGCCGCGGGGCATTCATGTCGGTGAGTTCTTCTGTGCAACAGGTGTCCGGTGGCATCGCAGCCATTTTGGCGGGGATGATTGTCATACAAACGGATGGTGGGCCTCTTCTCCATTTCGACATTTTGGGCTATGTCGTTATCGGTACCACCTGCATCACTGTAGCGATGATGTATTTCCTCAACCGCTACCTCAAGGGACAAGCACCCCATGCGAATACTTCCCGTTGAAGTCCGTCTCAAGAATGGCCTCTCCATTATGAACGGATGCTCTGATTCAACTCTGAGATAGTCGGGCCCTTTTCTTCGGACTTACTGCGTGAGCCGGGCTGGTACGCCGGTTGCAAATGCAGAAAGGCGAGGGAGCAAAGTCTCCCCTAGAAGAGAAAGGCCCGATCATGGAAACCAACACTCAAGCCCCTGCAACCGCGGTAAGCGCCACGGCGTCTGCGGAACTCCCCCTTTCGAATAACGCCATGGCTGCCTTAGGCTACTTTTTCCCCCCAGTAGCCATCGCAGCGCTGGTGATAAAGCAGTATGAGGGTGAAGCCAGTGTGCGATTCCACGCGGTTCAATCGCTCGTCTTCGCGGCTTCGACCTGCGTCGCATCATTCGTCCTGGGGACCATGATGGCGATAGCAATGAGTCTAGTGAGCGTGGTGATAGGCGCACTAAATCTATGGGTCATAGCGGCGGTAGTTTTTCGAATGGCGAGCGCTCTGAGTATGCTCTATGGCCTGGGGATTTTGGCGATATGGATAACGCTCATAGTAGCCGCTAGCCAAGGCAAGCAGCTGGAGCTGCCGTTCCTTGGGAAAATCGCGAAACGTATTGGACAGCGCTAACCGGATGAGGAAAGCTTCCCGAGTACTCTCGGGAAGCTTTTTTATTTAGCAGCGCGTGCATTCGCGAGGCGGGGAGGGCAGCTTGCGCTGGCACTCCATTTCTCGAAGATCCTTGGGAATCAAGGTCCCGTAAACGAAGCCCTTCGCGGTCTGTTTCTCTTGAAGCTGAAAAAAATCGTCTACCATCAGGCCCGCAATCGGAAGTCCGCTTTCATCGCGCACGTACACGTTCAGCCGATCCTTCATCCACGCGCCTTCCACAAAGGAAGCCCTCGACTTGTACTCGGCGCCCCTTTTCGCGAAGTAGAATGAGACCATGCCTTCGCGGATCATTTTACCGGCATCGTCGAAGGATCCGCTGATGAACAAGGTGGTTTCCCCATTCGCGGGTTTGCATTCGACAAACTGGTTGCCCGCGAAAATCTGGCTCGCGACTAAGATCCCTAAAACCCCTAATGTACGTTTCACTATCGCCTCCTAAGACTACTTTTCCTCAGGGCGGGCATGGGAAATAGCGAAAAAAAGTTACGGACTGTTTCGGAGGGCGGGGGCGATAATCCCCCGCCTCCTGGCGTCTACTTTTGCTGGGCGTACTTGCCCGTAGTCGAGCAGCGCTCCCATAGGAACGAATACTGGGCCGAGTTTTTCAGGGACTCGGGATCGTTTGGAGACCCTTTGCCCACGAAGAGATCCACATAGGTCGTCGTGTTCTCATACGCCCCCGGCTTAATGCCGAAATCATTCTCGTAGGACAGAGCGTGGACCGTGCGAATCTCGGTCTCGGCAAAGTCTCCAGTGCCGTACCCCACATTGGGTGTAACGCATTCGAGAAGCTGCGGGCGTTTGGCCACCTGGTGGCACTGGAGACCCGAAACCAACGTTTTTGTGGCGCTGGGTTCGATAAAATCCCACCGATCCCTGCGGTCTTTGGAGATATTGCCAAAAAGCTGCTCCTCCAACCGGATGCCGCCCGCGTCCTTAATTACGCGTACTTCCACCCAACCAAGGGTGCCGGTGGATGTGTTGGGCCCCCAGCATTTCAGCATCGGGGCTGCAGCCGAAGCTGGCTGAGCCATTAGAATGAGCGTTAATC
>JAIEOG010000228.1 GCA_019750655.1 bacterium | reverse complement strand
AGCACGCGCCGAATTGCCACCGCAGGTTTTGGAAATTCCATCATCACGAAGAAAATCCAAATCGATCAGATGAAGCCCGAGGAACTACAAGAGCAAATTTACTGGGAAGCAGAGCAATACATTCCCTTCGATGTGAATGATGTGAACTTGGATTTTGCGATTCTGGGGAATACGCCAGGCACTTCCGTCGGCAAGATGGACGTTTTGCTCGTGGCAGCGAAAAAAGATTACATCCAGTCGCTCAACGATCTTTTTGCAGAGGCGAACCTCGAGGTACACGCTATTGATACGCAGGCCTTCGCCCTCGGCAATGCCTTTGAGTACAACTACTCGCACTTGGTAAATACCGAGACCGCAAAGCAGGTTTGTGTGTTGGTCGACTTTGGGGCGGGTAGCACCAAGATTTCGCTATTTGAAAGCGACAAAACACTTTTCAACCGCGAGCTACGCCAGTGTGGGTTGTCCTGCAGCCAGATGCTGGCGGAACGCCTGGGCGTTTCTTTAGCCGAAGCCGAAAAGTTAAAAATCGAACGCTCGGATGATCCGGCCGTTGCGCCCTTGATGGATGAATTTGTTTCGTCGCTGACCGAAGAAGTCTCTCGCACGATTGATTTCTCACTCACGCAGAGTGCCGATATGGCCGTCGATGGAGTCTTTGTGTGCGGCGGCGCGGCTCGCACTCGTGGGTTGGTAAAGAGTTTGGAAAGCCGCCTGTCGGCTCCCGTTAAGCGCATGAACCCCATCCAGTTTATTTCTGGAAGTGGCAAGAAAATGTCGAGCGCCGTGGTGACTGAAATCACACAATTGGGTTCGCTCGCGGTGGGTTTGGCGTTGCGCGGAGGTGGGAAATGATCCGCATCGATTTGGGCCGTGGTGAGAAGAAGCAGGGCGATAACCTACGCAAAGCTGCTGCGAAGCTGAAACTCCAACAGCCTTATGAAGAATTGCTCGCGAAGTTCGACAACGACGCTTCCCGTCTCGCTGTTTTTTTTGTGGCGGTCGCGGTCGCATTCTTGCCGCAGCTTCTGGTCTCGGAATATGGCCGTGTAGTGACTCGCGGCTATGAGGCGAAGACTATCGCCCTCGAAAAAGAGCTTCGTGTCGTGGAATCGGAGAGCGAATCCCTTTTGCCGTTCAAAAAGGAGCTCGAATCTTACGACACACAAAAGGCGCAAGTAAATCAGCGCCTATCGGTCATTCGGACCATCATCGACACTCGTAACACTCCGGTACTGACTCTCGATGCCGTGTCGCAGGCGCTTCCGGAAGGCACCTGGATTGATTCCGTCTCTTATGAGAGCGCGGCCGAAGGGGAAAAGCTTTCCATAGAAGGCAAAGCTCTGACGAACGAGGATGTTTCCGACTTCGTCGATCGCCTGGCCCAATCGAGCTATTTGAAGAACGTGCGCATCGGTAAAGTGGATCCAGTCGTCCAGAGCAACCGCGAAGTGCGTGCGTTCACCCTTTCTTTGGAAGCTTCGAATCCAGATGCGCCCGGAGTTCCTGTACGGGATGTCGCTCAGAAAGAAGGGGGTGCCAAATGATGAAAAAGCACCGCCTTTCGGTTTTCGTCGTTTTGGCTGGTATCGGCTATGCGGCTTATGGAATGTACGGGTTTTTCTCCGAGCAAGTGCCACGCCTCGAAGCTAACCTCAGGGACAAAGAAGCGCAGCTTTCGGGGAAAAACTCCGAACTCCGTCGTCTACGTTCCTTTAGTGAAAATATTGAAGGGGTGAAACTTAGCCTGCGCGAGTTAAACCTCCAGCTCGAGTCGGCGATTGAATCCATGCCGCGCAACTACGATTTGTCGGGGTTACTGCGCAAGCTCTCCATCATTGGCTTCAACTCTGGGATCGAGCTTAGCGCTTTTCGCCCTTCGAATGAACCAGGGAAGGGCGCGCAGTTCTATGAAACGAGCCCCGTGAGCTTCACCCTGACGGGTTCCTTCACTCAGATTCTTTCGTTTTTTGACCAGGCTTTGCGCCTAAAGCGCGTGATGCGAATTGAAAAAGTGACCATGCGTTCAACGGCCAGCTCGAGCAATGCCGT
>JAIEOG010000331.1 GCA_019750655.1 bacterium | reverse complement strand
CCTGTTTTTTTCCCTCGGCATCGAAGGATTTCACGGAAATCTTATTGGGCCGCTCGACGTACCCACGCAATCCGGGCACGCTCAAGCAACCTTCCCAAGCGCCCGACTGTTCTTCGGTTAACTGGGTAATTTCTGGGTTAATCAGCACTTTTAAGAAGGGCTTTTTGTCCGGATCGAAATCCCAAAGCATGACGACGAGCTGCAGGCTTTCATGCACCTGCGGGGCCGCGAGGCCGCGGCCATCGTATTCAAACATGGTTTCGACCATGTCTTGGATCAACGTCTGGATTTTCTCGCTGCGGATTTCCTTCAGCGGCACAGGATCTGCGGGTTTGCGCAGAACGGGGTGCCCCATTACCGCCACTTTTCTCAAGGACATGGCAACCTCAAACGTAAGCGTTATTGATCACTTCGCCTAATCCGCCCCCGCCGGGGACAATATATTGGCGGTCGTTGAGGCCGCGCTCTTCATCCCACTGAGCGCCGGGAAGGGCGCCGAGAGCATTTTGGGGGCTGAGGCCTCGATCGAGTCGGATTGCGTATACCTTTAATTCGGGGAACTCTCTAGAAACAGTTTTCAGGTATTCCGGTGTGACAATCAAGTGCACCGCAATATAGCGCGCGGCTTTTCCGTGCTGGCGGTAGATCTCTAGCGCGGTTTGAATGGTAGAGCCCGTCGCGCCCATCGGATCCGGTATGATCACAAACGCACCATCCACTGGCCCGCCGATTTTCAAACCGCCCAAATTCGTGCCGATCACGTGTTCGTGTTCATCGACTTTACGGTTGATGGAAATATGGTCTTGGCGCACACCAGACGGATTGAGCAGGTAGTTTAACGCGTTGTAGCAAATCTGTGAGGGCACGGTCCCGGCGCGGGCGAGGTTCACCGAAACAGCTTTTGTGTTCGGATCGATAATCTTGGCCTGGAACCGAGCCTGCGGGTGCATGGAACGCATCCGCGTGGAAAGCGTGGCTTCCACTTGCGGGAATTCCGCACTCGCCACCATCCGCAACATCTCGCCGTAAATCGATTCAAGCAATTGATTTACCAGGGGTTGATGCGTCGCTTCATCGCAAAGCTTTGCGAGCATTGTGAAGAGGTAAGGGTGGCTCAATAGGTGGACGTTCTTGCCGTAATGGTGAGGAATTTCCGAGAGCCGATACTGCTGATTTAAATAGTGTGGATCGGAAAGCACGCCGGCACTTTACGGGCAATTTCCCTTGACCGTCAAACGGAGCTTTCCTACCACTGATAGATGCAACTTAGCTTGAGCCTCGATGAGTATGTCGTGTTCGATTTGGAGACCACAGGTCTCTCTCCATGGGCGGGGGATGAAATCATAGAAATAGGCGCCATGAAGGTTTTCGGCGATCAAATCGACGAAGCCGGCTATTTCCATTCCCTGGTAAACCCCAAGCGCCTGATTTCTGAAGAAGCTACCCGCGTGAACGGCATTTCTAATGAAATGGTCGCCGGGGCTCCCACTTTTGATGAGATCTTTCCAAAGTTTCTGGATTTCGTAGGAAGCGCCTACTTGGTCGCGCAGAATGCGAAGTTCGATATGTCCTTCTTGATGAAGTACATCATGCAGAAGAGCCTCAAGCTTCCGCCGTTTGAAGTTTACGACACCGTCCAGTTTTCGCGCCGTTGCTTTCCGGAAGAGTCACGCCACAACCTCGACCTCATTGCGTCTCGGTTAGGACTCACGATTGCCCCCGAAGATCGCCACCGTTCGATTGGGGACGTGCGACTGACCGCCCAAGCGTTCGTGCTTTTGCGCGAACGTCTGGGAGATAATCTTCCGCCGCGAGAAAAGTGGACTGTGTAATGTTTCTGCGAACGTTTTTTCTGACTCTAGCACTGTGGTCCAGCGGAGCACGCGCGATGTGCGCCCTATCGGTTTCGGAGCCTGAGGCCCAGCCCGGAGTCCATGAAAAGGTCGTCGACGCTTGGCTCAATGGCAATGTCAATTGGCCGCAAATGGAGCTGGGGATTGCGCTCTCGATTTTTTTCGAACTCGAGCGCCTCGGC
>JAIEOG010000291.1 GCA_019750655.1 bacterium | reverse complement strand
GCAGGAAGAATTGGAAATCTTCAGGCAGGTGAAGCGGGCTTGGGATCCGAAAGGCCTCTTAAACCCTGGCAAAATCTTTGATTAAAGGCCGCGCCGTGACCGGCGCGGCCCTCACCGCTTAGTTTTTAATCGCTACTCGGACCGTCGGCGATAGCACCGACTGTGTATCGGCGAGACCTTCGAGCGAAAGATCCCAATCCCCATTACCAAGCTTACGCGTTTCGAAGCTCAGGTTGATTGTGCTCGCGACGTGCGGAGTGCTGCGCGTGATCTCTTCGCCCGTTGCTGGGTTCTTCGCGCGGAAGATCAGCTGAGTGAAAGGGATCGGCGCGTAGGTGAGGTTGAAAGCCAACACCTGCTTGCCCGTCAACACCGCACCTGCCTGGTGGCTCGTGAGTGCGATGGTGCCCGTGAGCTTGCCGTTCAAGATGTAAATATCCCGAGGCTGGCCGCGCACTGGACCGTTCGCACGTTCTGCAATAGCGACAATGGTGTACTTACCATCGGCGATTGGCGTCGTGTCGAGTGTGGTGGTGCTGGAGCGTGTGACGGAATTTTCAGCCATCACCGTCGGTCCATTCAACACCTGCCAGCGCACGCGCTGTGTGTCTGCGTAGGTGGATTCGACGTGCAGCGCCTGAGCCTTGCCAGAGAACACCGCGCGGTCGCGCAGGTTTTGGAAAGTCACAAAGCCATCCGCGCTGCCGACTTCGATGCCCCAGGCCTGGTTTCCAACGCCGGATTTATCATTCCAAGCGACGCGGAAGTAGCCTTTCTCACCAAAGTCTTCGCCCCAGCTATTGCGGACGATCCAGGCTTTGTCGGCATCGCTCCAGCCTTCAATTACAACTGCGTGGCCGCCCAAGGCCGTGCCGCCGGTGTATTTATAGACGCCGCCTTTGTAGTACATGAAATCTTCGTAAACCGTCATCGTGGCCAACAAAGGGCCCTTCTTGATTGCAGATTTCAGGCTGTCGACGGAAGAGAAGAAGAACGCTGCCATGTAGGAGCGTGCAATCTTCATCGAGCGAGACTTGGAATCGCTGCAGGTGCGCGAGCACGCCATGTCTGTGCCCACCGCGCCGCTCTCATAAGGGAAGCAGGCTTCGTCTGGCACGCCATCGCTTTCTAGGAAGTTCAGGGCGCTGAAAGGCGTCCAGCCGGTTTCGCAACCGCCACCACCGCACGAGAAGAGATGCTGTGGGGAGAACTCATACGGCGTAGAAGAAGTGCCGCGAGCGATATTCATCTGGGTTTCGAGCTGGCCGATGGCAGCGAAAGCAACGCAGCTTCCGCAACGGCCTTGGTCTAGGATCGGAGAAGCGTAGTTGCGGCCATTGGAGCTACGCCAATCATGGGACGAGGCGTAATTTCCCTGGGTGCGCATGCTTTGCGGCGTGAAGAAATAATCGGCGTGGTCCGGCATCGGAGCGCCTAAGAGCCGCTTTTGATCTTCCACAGACATCGTGGACATCTTGGTTTCACCTGCTTGCCAGGTAGTGCCTTTGCCCTGCATCTGTGTGCGCAGCGCGTTCAACGTGAGAGGTTGTGCCTGGACCGACAAGGCGAAAAACGACGAATACAGAACCCAAACGATTCTCTTCATCCGAGTCTCCCTAATTTTTTGGTTGGAATGCTAAGTGCGTGAAAAGGAAAGCAACCTAAAGGATACCTGATTTGACGCGAAAAGGCCCGTGCTAAAGGATCTCCAGCTCTTTGAAGTCTCCCGGTTCGCACTCGCGCGTGGGGATTTCGACGGAGAAAGAAGCAGATTTTCCGGTCGTTCCGTCCTTCTTGTCCCAGGTGATGGTGAAGTCCAAGTTCTTGTAATAATAGTCACCGCGCTGATCGACGCGGCTCGTAAACTCGGCGACCGCTGATCCATCTGCTGCCACGCGTAAAGGAGCCGTCGTGGCGCACTTTCTGGCCCTGCTTTTCGCCGCTGAATTCGTAGCGCACCTTGCCTTGGGTGCCATCAAAGGCAGAAAAACTGACGCGGAAATCGGCGGAGCTGCTTGAGTAGTACCG
>JAIEOG010000146.1 GCA_019750655.1 bacterium | reverse complement strand
CGAATCCCCGCGGGATTACGTAGCTCGCCTCGCCACGGAGAAAGCCCACGCACTCAATCCATCCCCCAATCAGGTGGTTCTCGCCGCGGACACAACCGTCGCCCTCGATAACGGTCGCCTGCTTGAGAAGCCTGCCAGTGCCGCAGACGCCTTCGAAATGCTGTCCGCTTTGTCGGGTCGACCACATAGCGTTTACACCGCCATCTGCCTGCTGCACAAAAACCAGCATGTGACTCACGTCGAACACACCTCGGTCTGGTTCGCTGCATTATCGAATTCCGAAATTCGAGAGTACATCGCTTCCGGCGAACCCTTCGACAAAGCAGGTGGCTATGGCATTCAGGGCCAGGCCTCCAAGTTCATTCCCCGTATCGAAGGCTGCTACTTCAACGTAATGGGTTTACCCATCCACCAGGTCTACCGCCTCTTCAAAGAAAACGGACTGATCGCTAAGGCCGAAACTCTTTTGCCCGTTTCTTGAGCCACGCCACAAACTCCTTTGGCACAGCCATCGTCGAAAGCCGCGACTGCCTCACCAACGCAAATTCACCAAACAAACCAGTCGCCTTAATCTCGGTTAGCGAAACCGGTGTCGTTAGACGGCCCCCGAATCGATACCGGAACACACTCATCTTGGAGTCAGACGCATCCACCCAAACTTTTCCCCTCACATATCCCCAACCTACCACCGCAGCTTCACCCTGCGAGTGATAACAGATCACGCAATCCCCATCTTCCATGGCCCGAATCGCCATCTGCGCTTGTGCGTTCTTTACCCCGGTCCAGTCCGTTTCGACATCGCGCTCCAGATCCAGAATGGAGTACTCCAGCGGATCCGATTTCGCCAAAAAGTACTTCATAAATCGCACCTTAGAACCCAAGTTTTTCTGATGGTTCCATAAGATTGGCTCCTCAGTACTACAGTTCTACCATTTTACGTAGTGTAAAATCGAGAATGAAGTGGTGAGACATATGTCCACCCATGGAGGATGACGTGAATCGCTTTCGGTACCAGGCATTGCTATGCTGTGTCCTGATTTCGGGCTCTGTTTTGGCAGCCCAGACACCCCCACCCAAAGACACTAAGCCCCCTGTGGAGGAGGCCAAGCCAGAAATTACAGCCGCTTCTCCGGGTGCTCCCGTTGATCCTACCTCCTACAAGATTGGTGCTGAAGACGTTATCCTGATTCGCATTTGGCGGGAACCAGATCTATCTGGCTTGGTTTCCGTACGCCCCGATGGCAAGATCAATCTTCTCCTGGTGGGAGAGATCGATGCAGTCGATATCACCCCTGTTGAACTTGAGGGCCGCATCGCAAAGGCCTACGAAAAGGTTCTCAAGAATCCAATTGTTTCCCTGCAGGTTCAAAAAGTTGAGAGCAAGCGTTATCTCTTATCCGGTGAAGTTAACAAAGCGGGAGCATTCCCGTTGGTTCGTCCGATGACTGTTCTCGAAGCTCTCACGATAGCCGGCGGCATACGGGAATTCGGCAATGGTAAAAAAATCATCATCATGAGAGGCAAAGAGCGTCTCAAATTCAACTACAACGAAGTTATCAAGGGCAAGAAGTTGGAACAGAATATCCTTCTCCAGCCCGGCGATCATATCGTTGTCCCCTAAAGAACGGTCGATATAGGAGTTTATTGATATGCAACCGTTGCAGGATCCACTTGCAATCCAACACCGCGCACTCGATGTAGAAGATTACATCGATATTGTGCGCCGCCACCGTTCCTTGATTCTTGCGCCAATGCTTGCCGGCTTGGTGATCAGTGTGGTGGTCGCTTTTCTTTGGCCCGATACCTACCTATCCCAAGCCAGCATTCGCGTTCTCCCTCCGCAGATTCCTGAGGGCTTGATGACAATGCCGCTCACTGTCGACATGGGGCAACGAGTAAACCAGATGACGCAAAGTATCTTGAGTCGCGCCACTCTGACTAATATTATCAACACCCATTCTCTTTATCCTCGTGAACGAAAACGCCTTCCGATCGAGGACATCATTGAGAACATGCGCGCCAA
>JAIEOG010000292.1 GCA_019750655.1 bacterium | reverse complement strand
CCCGACCTCTTCTCGCCAACGCAAGAACTCTGCGACTTTCGCTTGAGGATCGGCCGACTGGGCTATTTGTTTCCGAAGGTACGCCACCCAGTCTTTGCCTTCGAAGTTCGTCACTCGTTCGTCTAGAAAGAACGCTGCTTCCTCTTTAGTGAGAAAACGATCTTGCGGGCCATTCTCCAGGAAGAAATCTAGACCTCGTCCCCACCCGTTGGTGAGCCCCTCGGCACGCATTTCTTTATAGAGCTTTATCGTTCCGACATAGTCGCTCCGAAGCCGAGCTGCTAACTGGTCGAAAATGGCTTCGAACGCCTGCTCGTCCCACGGGTTGGTCTTCATCTGGTGTCGCACGAGCGCTTTGAAGGCATCTTCGCTGGGGGCAAGCCGTGAAAAACAGTCATCGGGTGTGGGCGTGGACTTAGGTGCATCCATGGCGGCGCACGGCCTGGCGCAGGTCCAAGCAATCAGCACAATGAAAAGAGCGCGCACCATCGCTAGTCTTATCGGTATTAAATCGTCGATAAAATAGCGGATTTAAGACGAAAAACGCAGAGTTGGAACAGTGAGTCGTGCGTAGAAACAATCAGGGTAGAAAACGGGAAGCGCTGCCCTGCGGAAAAGGGCATTTCCCCGTTCCGAAAACGATCTTACGGCGCTGCGCAATCCAGAGATAAACGGCGTCCCGCAGAAACGTCGGGACAATCTGCAGCAAGCAACCCGCGATCCACTTCACTCCGCCCATGGCTTTTAGAATTTCCACGGCCGCTTGAGAGCGCAAGAACGGCCGGCCATTTTGAAAAAAGATCACCGTGCCGACGTCTTGAGTGAGCGAGGTTGCTAGATTCTGCGCGGCTGTCTCTCCCTGGAGGGGCGCGAAGTAGAGGCGTTGCTTGCGATCCCAACGCGCGAGCGTCGCCACCGTTCGATTGCACAGGCCACAATGCCCGTCATAAAAAACGATAGGCTCTACCGAAGCCATTGAGCCACCCGGATCAAATGGTTTGTCGGATTCATCTCGCGCTGGAAGCGATCGTAGTATTCGGCGAGCTTTTCTTTCGGCATTTGGATCGCGCTTTCTACACTCGCCACAAGCTCTTCGGCGTCGTTGCTGCGTGGGAAAATCCCTTCCAAGTCGGCCGTCTTAGGCACGGCCGTGGCCAAGCAGGGCGCGCCGAATTTCAAACCCTCGACGATCTTCACAGGGAAAGCCCCGTCTTGCGTCGGATTGGGTTTGTAGAACAGCAACGTCAGGTGGATCTTGCGCCAAACGGCCGCCACCTGATCCCGCGGTACCCACGGGAAATAGTGGAAGTTCTTGTAACGCTTAAACCCACGCATCCTCTCAAGACCCGCAGCATCCGTGCGGCCCATGAGCAAAAAACCCCAATCGGGAAATTTCTGGATGAAATGCTCGAAGAGATCCAGGTCAAAACCATCGGAGAAAAACGAACCCACATAGCCCATCGTCCGTTCGGGGAATCCCGGCGGCAAAAAGACTTCAGCTTGGCTGCGCATCGAACCATCGTCCATATCGACGGGAGGCCAGATGCGGTGAGCTTTCGTCTCGTGCGCAGGGAGCAGGACGTTCTGCGCAGTGCCGTTTTGCGTGACGATTATTTTTGCTTTATTGCAAAGCGCTCCGCCCCAGGCATGCCGGTAGGGATCATCAAAAACAGAAAAGACGTCGATATACGGGAGCTCTGCTGCCAAGCGTTCATCAATGCCCGCTTGTACCCAGATGATAGGGTTGCCGCCCAAGCGGCGGATGCGCCGACGAAGGAACGCCATTTTGCCTTTGAGATCCCAATGCGAGACTACGGGCAAACGGCGCATCGGCAACGCGGGCAATTGTGCGACTTTCAAGGTGCGAACGGGATCCACGATTACCGGATCGTAATTGCGCCACCCTGCCCCATCGAGCCAAACAACCTTCACACCACTGCGCGCGAGTTTTTGCGCCAGCGATTGTTGGACAAACCCGTGCCGCTCCCAAAAGCGGCAATAGCTTAGAAATAGCACACCCCGG
>JAIEOG010000045.1 GCA_019750655.1 bacterium | reverse complement strand
CGAAGCAGCTCTCTTCCTTGGAGACCTTTGACATTGTCGTCGACGCTCAATGCGAAACGGGGCACTCAGGAAGTTACACCCCCATCGTTGGAAACCTCCCCCCAGATTCAATCCCGCCAGAAACGCCACCCTATTACGAATACGATGACTATGGGGACGAAGTCATACTGCCGGCCACTCCCGCGGTCCAGGCTAAGATCACGCCCTTTCGGGAAGGCAGTGAATGGTTCTTCGAAGCCGGAGCAGAGAAAAAGCCTATCGAGAACGGTTTTTACCGAGACAAATCCGTTTATACCAATCGCTTCACGGGAGCGACGCACTTCGTAGTCAAGATCCCGCGATCGGAACTTAACCAGCCAGCGCCTGGAAACATTGGGTTGGAAGCATATTGCAACGGACGGCGCCAACGCTTGGAGGTGACACTGCCCGTCTTCCAGAAGGAAAAACCCCTCCAAGATTTCACTCGTCAGTTATCCGCTCAAGAATCCCCCGACTACAAAGCGATGGATCAGGACGAAGACGGGGATGGAATCCAGCGCCGCCGAGGGCTCTTTGCTACTGGGCCTCGGTCGCGCAAAAGCAGCCGTCTCATTGTAGAGCATTTGCAAGAACAAGGTTTCCGCTGCGAGCGAAAAGAGTCCGAAGACACGGTGAAAGACACTCTGGATCTAATCAGCGCTTCCGGCGAAGCACAGCTGGACTACCTAGTGCGTGATACCCACACTCATGGGTATTCCGGCTCGATAGCGCGTGGGGTGCTTTTTTACCTCGTGCCTAAAGGCACGGTTTACCGCTGTACGCGAATGGAGCATGTCGAATGGGCGCCCAAATTGCTCCAGGAGGTTTTCTTGGTCGGTTATGACCAAGAGGGCGAACGTAGCCTGGGGGTTCCCTTAAGTCTGCGCGCTTTCGTGGATGCATTGAAGGCATCGGAACGGCAGTCGGAATTGCTCTTTGCCAATATGGCCTGCTCCACCCAGCAGCATTCTGGGGAGATATTGCTAGTAGCATCGGGGCTGCCGATAAGGGTAATCGCCACGCAGCACGCTTCTCAACGCATAACGAATTATGCGATGCCTGATCGAGATAGCCACTTAGCGATGCTGAGCGGTTTCCTACGAAGTTTCACTTACCGGCAGATACGCGCGGCTTATCCGCAAATCGTCAACGAAGATGTCCTGATGCCAGATCATCCCGACTATTCTTCAACGCTTAGACAGGCTCTCGCACGTGCGCAGGAGTGGAATCAGGACATAACGCTTTCGGGCGCAGTATTCCCGCTCCCCGAAGGCTTCCAGGAAATAAAGGCCGCTCTCGAGAAAGACACTCTGGATTTAACAGCCGCCGCAAAAGCGGAGCTAGAGGCGCGTCTAAACCGCATAGCGGACGCGAAGATAGAGTCGAACTTCCGTTGGGAGTCCGTCAGCTCGTTATCCCAGTTTGATAGTTTTCGGGCCCCCTGGTTGCAATGGGCGCTCAAACAAGACCTTTCGAATACCGACTTAAGTACGCTCTGGCCAGCGCTGCAAGACTGGCGGCGCCAAGGGGTGTTGGCATTCCGGCTTGGGACTCGAGCGAAACTCTACGCCGCGGCAGCCCTGTGCCGGAATGACGTTAGATACGCGCCCCTCTTAACGCAAACAGAATCGGGCCTCGCTCTATTCCTGGATCACCTTGCAACGGGAGACGTCCTGGACGCTACCGGTACATCAGCCACATTCTTGCGAGGTCACCCCGCCGAAATCCGTGCCGCCTTACTCGCGTGTAAGCGAGAAGCGATAGACCTAAAATCTTTGTCCGCCTGCTTGAAACATGGAGACCTGGCGGAGCTGACACATGAAGAGCTCCAAGAAATCGCCGACCGGATTGGCGATTTGTATTTGGCCAGCCGCGAGGAAGATCGCTATTTCCTATTCTCCGAAAATGCGGAGCGCCTGTTCACAAGCCAGCGCGTGTCTTTTGCTCGGATTATACAAGCCACAGAAGGCCGCCCTTCCCAAAACTTTTTGCGCACAATCAG
>JAIEOG010000175.1 GCA_019750655.1 bacterium | reverse complement strand
CCGTACTGAAGAGCGTCGAGGTCACCGGACTGATCAATGGCGCTGATCTTCGATGGTCGGCGGTTTGGCAGGATGTGAAGGTACCTTTCTGCCTCTTCTTCGCGCGTAACCGAGTTCCAGGTTCCGACCATCGCTTTTACTACGCCGCTCCAATCAACGAGCCTGAGCTGAACGGCTGCGGGCGCTTCCGCATCGACTATGAGGCTGCCCAGCCAATCAGCGCTTCGCGAGTCGAGAAGCAGCCTTGGATTCTCAAGACTCTCGCGTTCGGGACATGGCTAGACGTGGAAATCATGGAAGCTCTCTCGACCCCTGACAGGCAGACCTTGAAAAGTCTCTGGGCCGATTGGGATCCCCGTTGCGAAAGGACAGGGCAAGGTTACAATCGCTCACCCAACTCACACCAGAAAACTGTCGATTTTCTGGCGGACCTCCCAGTGTTTACTGCATCCACGCAGACCCTGCTCGGTGCTACTCCGCCGAAGACATATGCGGAGCTCTACGGCAGGGATTCTAACGGGCAAAGCAGCGCTCACATGCCCCGCCGCAGGGAGCTCTTTCAGCCACCCCTAGTCATTATTCCCCAATCCCCCGGCGACATCGTTGGGCGCCCGCGGGCATATGTTCTGAGTCATCCGGCGGCCTTTTCTCAGAGTTACTACGGCTATTCTTGTGCGGGCCATCCGCAAGCAGATACGCTTGCCGGGCTCATCTACTTAGTTGCCCACTCCACGCTATTCGACTATTTCTGCTTGATGACTAGCCGCCGGAGCGGCTTTGACCGCCAGACGTTCAACAAGGAGGAGTTCGACGCGCTTCCGTTTCCCGACATTGCCAACCTTTCTAAGAGAGAGAAAGAGGACATCCGCAGCCTTACCCACCGGCTTCAGCTAAACAGCGTCGAACCGAGAGCCGACCTTGATAAGTTCATTTTCCGGCTCTATGGCATCAATCCCACCGCGGCCCAAGTCGCCCATGACACGCTTTTCTCAGCGGCAGCCTATCGAAAAGCTGGAAGAGCGGCGCTGGAGCGAACCGCCGCCGAGTCGCGCAAGCCTTTCTTGGATACTTTGCGAAACGAGCTGGAACCGTACTTTGACGTCTGCGCCGAACACGCAGCAGTAAGTGAAACGGCGTTTCAGCCTACGGATTGGCGGGAGCCTTGGTTCTTCTTTTCGGTGTCCCGCGAGGGGCATTCGGTGCCGGTCAATCCCACCCTGATGCGGAAGGCCATGGAGGCAGCGAACCAACGCGGCTGCAGCCGGATCATGATCCATGCACCCGGTAGGCGTGGTCTCCTCGTGGGCCTCTTGAACCAGCGTCGATGGTGGACCATCACTCGCGCGCGGCTCTGCGCCCAACACATCATCCGCGAGCGGTTGGGTTCGTGCGGACTCCCGGAGCATTCATGAGGGCGACGGGCACGAATGGCTTCTTCACACTTGGCGTGCGATCGGATCAATACCGCCTTCCACATCCGCGTTTGGGCTTGCCGGTAATCCTTCTGCTTCGGCGGGTACTATTGAGGGCGTTTGAAAAGCTGAGAGAAAGAGGTTTTCCGTTCGCTACCGAGCGGGAAGATCGCATCACGGAACAGCTCTTCAATGTGCTCGAGAACGACCTGCGCCAGACGGGAGAAGTCAGCGGGTTCAACTCCATTTTTTATGACCGCGTTGTTCGCCACGCCGAGGTCACGAACTTTAACGGACAAAAGCTCTCGAAGACTCCAGACCTGTCGTTCAAGCTGCGCCATGGTGAAACGGATCTGCGGCCCGTTCTTTCCTCACATGACGCCCTCTTTGTCGAGTGCAAGCCGGTCGATGCAGGCCATGCCGCGGGCAGCGCGTATTGCGACGACGGTCTAGTCCGATTCGTGAATGGCGACTACGCCTGGGCGATGGAGGATGCGATGATGCTTGGTTATGTCCGCGACGGCAGAACGATTGCGGGGCACCTGGCTCCCGCAATGGCCGCGTCCACGAGAAGAGCATCACTTGCGATCGCAGACCAGAT
>JAIEOG010000187.1 GCA_019750655.1 bacterium | reverse complement strand
GACTTCGAGCGTTTTCCACTCGGGGCCGATATTGCCCGGATTGATGCGCACACAAACGATATCGTGCTTCAACGCCTCGAGCGCCATTTTGTAATCAAAGTGGATGTCGGCAATCACCGGCAAACCCACGCGCTCCAAAATCCGTGGCAGCGCGTTTGCTGCGCCGATGTTGTTCACGGTGATGCGCACGATTTCACAGCCAGCAGCTTCCAGCTCCCCGACCTGTTTCACGACGGCTTCGACATCTTCCGTCTTGGGCGTGGTCATGGACTGGATGCGCACGGGATTCGCACCGCCGAGTTTTAATTTCCCGAGCGTAATCTCGCGCGTGGGCCGGCGCACAATACCCTGGTGGGGGGCGCGGTTAGTTTCCTGGACTGGTGTCGATTCCATAAGCTTTCATCTTTTTGTGGAGGTGGCTGCGCTCCACGCCAATCCGCTGAGCCGTACGAGAAATATTCCCGCCGCTTTCTCCCAGCATCTTCATAATAAACTGCTTCTCAAACGCGGCTCGGGCAGACCGCAGGCTCTCTCCACCCGCAGGGCTCTCCCAGGCACCTTCTTCCGGCCCCTCGAATTCCGTCCCCTCAATCACGTCGGACGGGGAAAGAATACACGCGCGCTCCACCCAGTTCTTCAACTCCCGCACATTGCCCGGCCAAGGGTAGCTTTTCAATGCCTTCATGGTCGCGCTCGATAGGTGCCTCGGGCGGCCGCCAGAGTAGCGCTTAATGAAATGATCCACCAGCGCAGGCACGTCTTCAGAACGTTCCCGAAGCGGCGGCACGCGGATAGGGATGACGTTCAAGCGGTAAAAAAGATCTTCGCGGAACTCGCCCTTTTCGATGGCCTTTGTGAGGTCTTTGTTCGTCGCGGCAATCACACGCAAATCTAACTCAATGGCCGTATCGCCCCCCACGCGGGCAATCACGTTTTCCTGCAAAGCACGCAGGATTTTGGACTGCATCTTGAGCCCCATATCGCCGACTTCGTCCAAGAATAACGTTCCACCATGGGCTTGTTCGAAGCGGCCAATCTTGCGCTCAAAAGCTCCCGTGAAGGAACCTTTCTCATGGCCAAAAAGCTCGCTCTCGATCAATTCATCGGGAATCGCTGCGCAGTTCACAGCGACGAAACGTTGCGAAGCCCGGCGGCTATTCTTGTGCAACGCACGCGCAACGAGCTCTTTGCCCGTACCATTTTCGCCTTGGATTAAAACCCAACCGTTCGACGGGGCTGTTACAGATACGAGCTGGCGCAAGCGGCGAATCGGCGCGCTGTCTCCAATTAAAGGTTCTTCGTCGTGCAGCGCCGCACGCAACGAGCGGTTTTCATCGCGTAGTTTGCGGAAAGCGAAAACGTGCTCCAAGAGCAAGAGCACTTTGTCGAAGTGCAGCGGCTTTTCTAAGAAATCAAAAGCACCAAGCTTAATGGCTTTCACGGCTGTTTCGACCGTGCCATGGCCCGACATCATGACGACCGCGATTTCCGGGTCTTGCGCTTTGAGTTTCTCCAAGACAGAAAGACCGTCTTCCCCTTCCATCCAAATATCGAGCAAGATGACATCAGGGCGGAATGTCTTGGCCTTTGCGAGGCCCGCGGGGCCGTCGTTGGCTGTTTCGACCAGAAACTTCTCGTCCTCCAAAACACCGCGCAGGGTGACGCGGATGTTTTGTTCGTCATCGATAATGAGGCATTTCTTCAAGACCATTGCGACTCCCTGTCTGGTACCGCAAGGCCCTCGGGGAACTCAATGGAAAAACGGCTGCCGCGAGGCTGATTCGACGAGAACCGCACAGATCCGCCATGGTCGACTACAATGCGCTGCACGATCGCAAGCCCCAGGCCCGTGCCCCCCACCTTGGTCGAAAAATAAGGCTCGAAAAGCTGCCCTTGGGCTGCCTCCTGGATGCCGCAGCCTTCGTCGGTGACGGCGAGCCGGAAAACCCCGCGTTCGGCATCGAATGCCGTCGAAACTTCAATGCGGCCGCTACCCGCCATGGCTGC
>JAIEOG010000413.1 GCA_019750655.1 bacterium | reverse complement strand
AGTCATCGATGGTCGTCACGCCAGGGCGGTTCAGGGCTTCAAGCGCGGTGTCCCAAGAACGGTTCGCCCAGGCTGGAACGCAGGTTGCAAATATGGCAAAAAGGGCCAGAAGGTTTCGGAGCACAGACGTTTTTACCTCAGCTTTGGTAAATAAACCTGGCTTTTGTAACGGTTAACGTGCAATGTCCGTTCAAACATTCACAAGCCTTAGGGCTTTGTGAAAAAAGCCAGCACACAGAAGAAACCCTCAGACACCACGGATCACTTCCTCCCAGTCGGGTTTGCTCACGGTAAACCCCGGCTTTTAATAAAACATGGCCCCCTTTATCTGAGAGCACGTGTGCTACCGGGGGTTTTTAAGACGGCATCGCCGTTAGAGAGTCCCCCTTTGCAAAATCTAGATACCACTCAAACCTTTGCTCAATTTGCTTTGCCGCCAGAGCTGCATGCGTCCCTGGACGCGATGGAATTCAAGCACCCGACGCCAGTTCAGTCCGCTTCAATTCCGCCGGCCCTGGAGGGCCGCGACGTTCTTGGTACGGCTCAGACCGGTACAGGTAAAACCGGCGCTTTTGCTGTTCCTATGTTGGCCGCGCTTTTTCAGAACCGCGTCCGCCAAGCGTTGATCCTTTGCCCGACCCGCGAACTCGCAGCGCAGATCCACATGGTGCTGCGTAAGATGGGCCGTCAGCTCAAGGTAAATGGCTCCCTCGTTGTGGGCGGAGAATCGTTTTACCGCCAGATTTCGGAGCTCAAACGCGGGGCCGACTACATTGTCGCGACTCCCGGTCGTTTGAACGACCACCTCGAAGAAGGAACGGTCGAACTCTCGAATATGGGCATGTTGGTCCTCGATGAAGTCGACCGCATGTTGGACATGGGCTTTGCTCCGCAGATTAAACAGATCTTGCAGCATGTCCCGCAAGAGCGACAAACACTGCTGTTCTCGGCGACTTTGCCACCGGAAATCCAGCGCATGTCGAAAGAGTTTCTGAAAGACCCCGTCCGTGTCGAAGTCGGCTCGGTCGAAGAAGTCGCCTCTCAGGTGACGGAAACAACGGTTCGCGTAAATGAAGTCGAAAAAAACGACATCTTGCTCGGCGAGCTCGAATCCCGCACCGGAAAGGTCTTGATCTTCACGCGTACGAAAAGCCGTGCGGATCGCTTGGGTCGCTTGTTATTCCAACGTGGTCACTCGACGGTCACGCTCCATGGTGGTTGCACGCAGGGCCAGCGCAAATTCGCGCTCGCTAATTTCCGCGATGGCAGCGCACGTATCATGGTAGCGACCGACCTCGCAGGCCGTGGTATCGACGTGCACGATATCGAGCACGTCATCAACTATGACCTCCCGGCAGGCCGGGAAGATTATATTCACCGCATTGGCCGCACCGGCCGTTTTGGACGGGAAGGCGCAGCGCTGAATCTTTTGAATCACGGCGATCGGGATGGCGAACGGATTGTGTATGGCAAGCCGCAAGGCCGTAGCAAAGGTTCTAGCCACGCGCCAGCCCGCGGTGCGGGTGGCTCTAAGCGTGGTGGTTTCGGTGCTAAACGCGAAGGTGGCTTCGGCGGCCGTCGTGAAGGTGGTTTCGGTGGCGGGAAGTTCGGTAAACGCCCGTTCCAGAATCGTGATGCACAACAGCTCGAAGGCTCCGAACGGCGCGAGTCTTTCAGCGCTCCGAAGCGCGAGAAGCTGGTCGTTGTAGAGTCTCAGGAGGCGACGGTTCAATCGGTCGAGAATCTCGTCGATACAGCCGTGATTCCAGATGCTCCAGCCGCGGATACAGTCGATCGCACGGCCAAGAAGCAGCACGCCAAAACATTCGGTGCTAAGAGCGCTGGCGGTTTCCGTGGGGATCAAGAGAGCCGCGGCCCACGCCGCGAAGGCTTCAAACCTCGGCATGCCAAGGGTGAGCGTTTTGCTCCTCGCGGCGAAGGCGAAGGGTTCCCGCGCAAAGAAGGTGGCTTCCGGTCCCGTGAAGGGGGCTTCGCGCCTCGTGAAG
>JAIEOG010000101.1 GCA_019750655.1 bacterium | reverse complement strand
CTCAGGCTTTTTCCCCCACCAATTAGACGCGTACACGAAGTACCGCCTGACGCCGATGATCCATACCTTGAGCCATTTGAAGTCTTTAGTGGGGAAGAAAAATCTCCCCGACATCCATTTAGAAATCGACACCGGCATGCACCGCTTAGGTGTTCTCGAAAAACAGATGGAAGAAGCCGTCCGCGTTTTGGAACGGCTGCCCGTGAAGCTCTCGGGCGCAGCGACACATTTTGCCGAAGGCGAAGATCTCGATTCGGGTTTTAGTGCGGAGCAAGAAGCCGCTTTCGAGCGCACTCTGGGCACTTTGCGCGAGCACCGCCTGCTCCACACCGATGCGCGCATCCACGCCGCAAATTCTGGCGGGATCTTGCGCGGGCTCGCTCCGTACGCCAATGCGATACGCCCGGGTCTGAGCCTTTTTGGTATTTCTCCGAACGAGCGCTTGCCGCAATCGAAAGCTCTATTGCCCGTGCTGGAATGGAAAACGCGCGTGCTCAGTATCAAGGAAGTCCATAAAGGCGAGACCGTCGGCTACAACCGCACTTACCGTGCGACACGCAAAGAGCGCATTGCGATTCTGCCCGTGGGCTATGCCGATGGTTACCCGCGCTGCGTGAGCAATAAGTCCTATGCGCTCATCGGCAGCAAACGCTGTGCAGTGCGCGGGATTGTTTCCATGGATTTGATGGCCGTAGATGTTACGGGCCACCCGACCGCAAAAGAAGGCCAAGTGGCCACCTTGATTGGATCTCAAGGGCGTGTGGGGCTTTCGGCTACGCAGCTAGCGCGCTACGCGGATACCATCCCATACGAAATTCTCTGTGGTCTTTCCGACCGTGTGCCGCGTGTTTACTTCGACTGATTGATTGCAAGCGTCGGGCGAAGGTACATCGCCTTGGCATCCACACTCAAAAGCACAAACGTTGTGTCGTCGGGCAAGGCTTTCTTCACGCGGCCCGCTTCAATGCGCGCCAAGAGTTCGTTGCGCACCTGGCGAGGGTCTTGGAGTGCTTCTAAGTCTTCCAAAACTTTTTCGACCTTTTGGCCAGAGTGGGCGAGCGCCGCGGGCAATCCGTTAGTGTGGAAAAAGAGTGTATCGCCAGGTTTGAGATCCCAGGTGTGGCTCTTCCACTTCGCGCCGGCACTGCCCAGCGGCGGGTTGTCCTGGGGGCTTACGAGCTTGCGCTCCGAAGGCCGCACTAGGTAGCCCTGGATATCGCCTGCAACGGTAAGATCGAAGCGCAACGTCGCGCGATCGAAAATCCCGTAGAGCAGGCGCACGGGCTGGCCTTTGCCTTTTTCGGAGGCGAGAAGCCCGCTTTGCAAATACTCCACGAGCGCTTGGGAGTGCGAGAATTTACCGCGGAGATCTTCGTGCCGCACACTGAGGAGTACGGAAAGCAAGTTCGCAGCTGCGCGGTGCGTGTCGGAATCCGCGAGCAACAAACCAAAATGGCGTTTGTCGGCGAATTCAAAAAGATCAAAGTAATCTCCACCCGGGCCAGAAGCGGGAAGGTACTTGCTCAGCACTTGAACGCCCGGGACATCCGGCGTGAAACGGGGGTACAGGCGGTGGTGCAAGTCTGACGTTAGGGCGCTGTCTTTTTCGAAGAGTGCTACTAGCTCCGCCGACTTCTTTAAGACTTCCTCTTGGTCTTCTTTGAACTGCTCGAGTTCTTCTTGGAAGTCCGTGCGTTCTTGTGAGACGAGCCGGAATTGGATCGCGCGCTGCAGCCCCAACCAAAAGCCGATTTCCCACAGGCTTTCCATCCAGACGTCGTTCTTTTCCTGGCAGTTGAGGAGGTCGGCGTACGTTTCGGGGTTCTGCAACCAATCGTCAGGGACGATTGCCGCAATCCACGCGCGTTCGAAGCGCGTGCGCAATGCGGGCAGCCGCTTGATCTGGGACGGCTTTTCCAGTTTCCAGAGGACAATATCGCAACGCGTATCGGCGTCTTGCGGGTCTTGCTCGATTTGAATATCGAGCCCTTGTTCGGCTAAT
>JAIEOG010000297.1 GCA_019750655.1 bacterium | reverse complement strand
AGCATTGAACTCGATATTTCTTCTTACCCCGGCATTAACATCCGCGGCGGGATTGGCTTCAACGGCCAGCTGATCGCACAGTACTTCTTCAGCCCGAGTGTTGGGGCGTATGCCGGGTTAGGTGTCGTCGGGCGTAAGATGACTTTGAATAGCTCCGCGAACCCGCTCTTCTTGGACATTCCGTTTGGTCTCGCATTCCAGTACCGCAGCAACCCAACGATGCGGAACACGATCGGCATTGGTTTGTTCTACGCTCAGCCCCTGGGCGATTTCCCAGACACTGGCGGCACCGAGCCTTTACAAGGCGTGTTGGGACTAGACCTCCAGCTCAACACTTACTTCCATGTGTCCGAAGCGTTTGAGCTAGGATTCGGCTCGACCTTCCGATTTGGGTTCTCGTCGGTTTTTGCCGCCTACTCGAGCCCCTTGTTACTGGGAATCGATATCGGCGTCAGCGGCCGAATCCATCTCTAAGCTCTAAACGACGGTTAACGTAACTTCGATATTGCCGCGGGTGGCATTCGAGTACGGGCAGACTTGGTGTGCCTTCTGCACAATCTGCTCGACTTGCGCCTTGTCCATGCCGGGAACGTGGATGCGCAACTCGGCTTCGATGCCAAAGCCACCTGGGATAGCGCCGATGCCAATCGAAGCATCAATGGAAGAGTCATCGGGAAGCTTCGTCTTTTCTTGCATGGCCACGAATTTCATCGCGCCGATAAAGCAGGCCGAATAGCCCATCGCGAATAGCTGTTCGGGATTGGTGCCCGCGCCGCCAGCGCCGCCGAGTTCCTTCGGTGTCGTTAGGCGGATTTCAATGCTGCCATCTGACGAGGCGGCTTTGCCGTCGCGCCCACCCGTCGCTTTGCCTTTGCCACGGTAGAGAACTTTTTCAATTTTCATGAATCACTCCTTGGCGGGGAAGCTAGCATAGCCCCAATCCCTTAGATAGCGTTCTAGCGCTGCCACCTGCTCGGCGGTTCCCGCCCACCCGACGTAACCATCCGGCCGGACGAGATAGGCCGCGTCTCTTTGCAGCCCCTTCTGTTTAGCGTCGTCTGACCACGCGAAAGTGTGCAGAGAAAGCCCGTGGAATTCTGCAAGGCTGCGCAAACTCGGCGCGCATTCGCCATAGACATGCACTTGCCAGCCCCGCGTAGCGAGCGGGGTAAAGTTATCAGCGCTTTCGATCCATGGCAGACGATCCCCTGGCTGAACGCCCGCGACGTTTCCCCCACTCAAAGGACTGGACCGGTATTGGATCCGGGTTTGCGAAACGAGTCGAAACATCATTCGCACAAACCAGCGCGTCCGAGTGAGCGCCGCGAAAAGGCGCGGCAGAATATACGCGCGGAAAACAGATCCCATAAACCCGCGGCTCGCGATGAGACGGAAGGCCGTGTCGGTGCTACGAACAAGCACCAGCGCGAAACCGCGGCGTTCTGGCCCATAGGACTCGAGGAGCTTTGCGTTCGCCCGGCCTTGAAGCACTTCCACGAGTTTCCAAGCCAGATTGATGGCATCGCCGATGCCGGTATTCATTCCCTGCCCGCCGGCGGGGCTATGGATGTGGCCCGCATCACCAGCGAGAAAAACGCGGCCGACTTGAAAAGCATCGGCCACTCGGTGGTGCACACGATAAGCAGAAAACCAGTTTATGGACTGCACTTGCAGTCCCGTATTGCGCTGCACGGATTGCGCAACGTCGGCATAAGTGATTGCCTGTTTTGTTTCACTCTCCGGTGGGACCAGCCCTGTGAGCCTCACGGTTCCCTTCGTGGGAATGGGCATCAAAATACAAAAGTCTTTCGCGCTCACACTGATTTGCAAGCCGATCTCGGGGGCGTTTGGAACTTGCGCATCCGCTACAAAGAAAACCTGGGAATAAGCCCCGCCCGGAAAACCCAATCCGAGCAGGTGTCGCACGGCGCTATGCGCACCATCGCAACCGCAAACATAGTCTGCTTGCACCTCTTCCTCGCCACGCGGCGATTTCAAAAC
>JAIEOG010000397.1 GCA_019750655.1 bacterium | reverse complement strand
GCCGAAACCCGCAAGGTTACCCAGGTTGCCTTCAAGCCCGATTGGACCAAACATGCCAAGGCCGCTCCCTTCAAGCGCAACGACGCCATGCTGGACGTGCTGCCCGTGGGCGTCCTCGTCTTCCCGGGTAACGGCATCCAGGAGAACCTCGCCGACAAAGCCAAGAAGCTGGGCATCCCGGTCGTGAAGTTCGAGAGGGGGGCGTGAGCCCCCTACCGTCGAGTTTGATCTTGCGATTAGGTGTTTTGCGGGGCAATCGGAGCTACGGCATCAAGCCACGAGCTAATAGCCACTGGTACTGAGCTTTCACCTTGGCGGAGATCATACAATTTTTCGGGTCCAAGGCGCACGCTGCAAACGGTGAAGGCCCGCTTAGGGTCTCGGCTATTGTCAACAAGTACACTCGCGTCCGCTACTTCCAACGCTTCACGGACTGCCCTTTGGGTTCGGGGAAATCGCTGGAACAGGCGCTCCCGGGCCACATCATGTCCATTCATTGCAACGCGGGTTTCTACACGCAGTGCAGATAAATCTGCGCTGGAAAGTCCGACGAAAAGAAGCAGTACGAAATAGCCAGCTGCCTGCATCTCCCGGATCTGATCAATTTTCGATTCAAAAGTTCCGTCCGCCCTCTGCTGCCAATGAGAAAAAACTGTCTCCATGGCGAAAGGAACTTTTGCTTGCATCGCGTGGGCAACAAAAGCTTGGACGCCTTTCTGCGCAACGCTCATCCAACTAAGATTCGTGTCACGAAGTTCACGCGCCCAATCTGTAAGTGCTCCCACGCTGTTGGGTTCCGGAAGGATGGCCAGCATCATCCGGTCTGCGTTTACGAGCGGTATGCGGAGTTGATCGGAAAGCATTTCACGCCACATGGTTGATTTTCCTGAACCATTGTGGCCAGCCAATATTATTGCCAGAGGGCGCTCAGTCGCTCTCTGCGCGGAAATAATTCTGTTGATGGCAGTCTTAAGATTGTTCACGGCTGGATTTGAAACTTGCCGTTTATTAACCGACCACGCTGAGTCTTGCCGTCCAGATATCGAAAGAATACGCCCGGCTCATTTTCGTCGGCGTAATAGCTAGGAACGCCGCTTTTAAAGCGCAGGCTCACGCCCGGCTTCACGAACTTCTTGCCTACGCGCTCTAACGCCTCGGTGCTTCGCTCAACGTTTTGGACAACAAGCTCTCGGGAAGGCTTCTTGCCAGACACAACCACGTCACCGAACTTCACGTTGTAGCTACGAGATCCCTTACCGCGAATCCTGACGGTAACGGCGCCCTCTGCATCCACGTTGCCATGCTTTCTCTGTACCATTAGGCGACGATACATCATGAGCATTCCGCAATCCAGCGGTTGTGTAGTTCAGTTTAAGGCAGTTTGGCACTTCTTCTCGTGGCGTCCACTCGCCTCCAACCGCGCGTTAGCGGCTTAGCGGCAAAGGCTCATGCGGCTCCTTAGCCCTTCGTCTTTCCGTCAGCCAACCGACAGGAACCCAGCGGCGAAGTCAGGTCACCACTTCAGTTGTCGGGAAGAGCAAGTCTGTTGCGGTTGTTCGCCAGCCAACCGATCGATCCCCTTAGCCGAGGAGTCCTTCCGGGTCTTTGCCCGCATCAACATGGGCGGCAAACCAGCCCGGCTTGCGTCCCCGTCCAGACCAGGTGAGGGTCGGGTTCTCGGAATGCCGGGAGATCTTCGTCGAGGGCGCCCGCTTGCGCTTCGGCTCCTCGAGTTCCGCCAGTTCTGCAAGGGTGAAGCCGAGTTCCTTGGCGAGCATCTCGACCCTTTTGCGGGCCTCCGCCTTTTGTCGGACTTCGAAGGTGGAAATCGCCTTGGCGACGGACTTCTGCAAATCGCGCAGATCGGCGAGCGACATGGCCGCGAGGTTGAAATCAGGCATCGGGTGCTCC
>JAIEOG010000433.1 GCA_019750655.1 bacterium | reverse complement strand
GTTGGGAGAATTCAATGTCGCCTTGCATCACAGCAGATTCCTGATCACAACTGTGCCGTCCTTAGGCCGGGGATTACTTCTAAAATGCCGAAGACCGTAAGAAAGCCAGTCGTTTAACCAAGGATCAAGTTTAATAGCGGTAATAAGCTTAGTCTCTTGTTCACGAAAACTAAGTAACTCGCCAGTTCTTCTATCGAAATCGACAGTGAGTGATTCCAGATAACCTTCGGGCGTATGTGTATTCAGGCGGAACCAGGAAATCAGGCAGGCTTCGTTTAATCCATCGGGCCGCGCGCATTGCAGCCCAGATGGTACGAAACCTTTAGCTAAATCACCGTTGTCAAGGCCTTCAATGGCCACGCACCAAGTCGTAATGACCGCGGGGAAAGTCTGCGAAAATCCAGGGGGAGTGAGCGTGCGTCTAATACGAGAGCGTGTCAATACAGCTTCTTTCCGTGGGCGACTATCGGGCAATGCGAAACGGATGCGGCTGGAAGGCAAGCTAATCCCAGATTTTAGAACAAGCAAAGAGCGGTCGGATTCCAACGACGGCGCTGGCTGTAAGAAACTAGGCCTCTCACCCCTGTATAGCTCTTCGTTAAGACCCGCATGGCGGTGGCGTATCTGATCGCGGCAGGTTTCAATCATTACCCAACCATAGCGGTGTCCAAGATTAGAATAGAAGCGGCCCATGATTTCGTAGGTAAAATCAGGCGGACCTTTATCCCAGACTGGCGTATGTGACAAGCCAAGGATCTCGCGAATAAGATAAAGCACCTCGTTGCGGCTTGCGTGCAGATCGTCCTCACACCCTAACAAAAGGCCTCGCCGATCGAGCGCTACTGACTCGCCAGTAAGTGGCAGAAGAGCATTCTCCCAGACGAAGCACCGAAAATGCCCGCCATCAAGATGACGAAACGCACCCAGCCTGTCATAGATGGGCGGATAGCCGGCTCCAATCAAAGATCGGTGTCGGATCACGAGAGTCCCAGACTCCCCTCGGCTAAGCACGCGCCCTGCGGTAGAATGGCGGGCTGCTGAACCGGTCAACGTGTCCTAAAGTACTGTCCCCGAATGGATTCCGCAAGTGGCTCGTCTCACCAAAGACTCAGTTAAACGTGCTTCCAAAGCGAACGGACCCGGTGTCTCTACGGGTCAGCCGTCACTCTCGGTAAGCATTGGCTTTCGGCTGCCTGGCTGGGAGCAATTGCCCACTTCGGCCCCGGAAGGTAGCGCGGAGCGTCAGATCTGGGATGATTTTGGGACTAAAATTTACAATCTATGCCTATCCGAGGATCGTGGATTCTCTGGGATAATCACCCTGGATGTTAGCGTGCCATCCGCGCCCGCTGGCTTTCCCGAAGACTTTGCCCTCCAAGCCGCGTCGGCAGTAATGGTCGAATCTGCAAAGGCACCAGGCTGGGAGACGTATCGGCCGCATGTCCTCTTTGAACGGGCCTTCGACGAATATGGTGCCGTTAGAATTGTCGGCCGATTCACGCCATACGACATAACGGTTGCGCAAGGCGGCGGTTCGCGCCATAGTGATGGTCAAGAAACCATTGCGGACGCCGGATTGTCTTTGCACGAAGAATCATCCCTACTCTCTTCTCACAGTCATCACCCTGATGCGCTAACTCAACGGATTGAAGCTGTGTTCGCGGGAGTCTCCCAAGCCGGCTCTGTCGCGGCGCTTCTGGAGCAGCTTGGCGTAGTGAACCATGAGTTCCGCAAGTATTTGGCGCACCGTTTGGCGCCCGTCCTGAACACTCACATTTCCCAGATGCCTCAGGAAACGCTCGACGACAAAAAAGCGATCTGCGATTTCGTAGAGAAGGCACTGGAGCCGCTCGGCCTGGCCGTCAAGGTGCCAAACACGC
>JAIEOG010000178.1 GCA_019750655.1 bacterium | reverse complement strand
CCCGCAGTTGCCGCAGCGGTGAATGGCCTTGTGGCCGAGGATTTCATTGTAGATCTGAGGCCGCACCTGGAGATTGCACGAGAGGCAGCGGCCATTGTCCGTGGTGGCGACAGCAGTGCCTCGGCGCAGGGCCAAGATCTTCTGGTAGAGCGATGCGGCACTCGGTTCCATCTGGCCGGAAACGTTCTTGCGTTTCTCCGTCAGTGTTTCGAGAAGCTTTTGGAGCTCGGCGTTTTCTTGCTGAAGCTTAGTTTTCTCCGCCAGAATCTTGCCTTCTTCGGTTTTGAAAACTTTTTCGATATCGCCGAGCTTTCCCTTTTCGCCCTCGAGATCCGTGATGAGTTTGAGGACGTTGTCTTCCAACGTGGCCTTCGCGGCTTTTTGCACGGCATTCTCGCGCATCGCGGCTTGGTATTCCTCGTTGGTTTTGACTTCCATCATCTTGCCTTCGGCCTTGAAGAGCGCGTCCTCTTTTTCTTTGAGTTCGCGTTCGGCGGCACGCAGGCGCTTTTCGCAGTCAGCCACTTGGGCCTTTGCGGAATCGAAAGCACTCCGTCGGGTGGCTAGAGCAGCGTCGTGTTTGGCGAGTTCGCCGGGGATTAATCCCACATCGCGTTCGACCAAAAAGGCTCTTTCGTCGATTTCTTTAAGCTGTAGAAGGAACTGGTACTGGGCGTCGAGAGACTCGGCCATGCGCTAGACCTAAAGGATTTCGCCCACTTTGTCCAGGTAAGCTTCTGGGAGCTTACTTGTCTTGGACTAGGATATAGCCGCGGTTCTCCACGGTATCCTTTGTGCGCATTGCCGAAATCAACGTATCAGCAGGCGCCCAGACCCAAGGGGCGGAGTTCGGATTCACGTCCAAAACCAAGAAAGAATCGCTCTGGGCATCGTAAGCGCCTAACGGGGAAATGTGCCCGCCACCCTTTTGGCCCATGCCCGAACGCGCGTAATTCACAACCACGAAATCGCCCGGTGTTTTTAAGTTTTGGATCAGCTCTGCGCGGATGGTCTTGGAGTCCATGCCATCCGTTACGATGCGTAAAGTCGTTTTTAGGCCGTGTGCTTTGAGCGCGTCATCGTACTGGCGTAGTTGAAAGCCGAAATCGTGTTCTTCGGGCTTGCCAGCAGGGGGCTCGCCACAAACCGCAGCTTCTGATTTGATGCCTTGTTTAGCCGACGAGAAAAACGTGTTTTGCGTGTACTTGGGAAAGAAAGGCGACATTCCCTTAGGAAGGTATTTCTTATAACCGGCTTCGAAAGTAGTTTCGTCTTCCGCGACACCTTCTTTTCCTAAGCGGAAGGCATTGAGCAGAATAATGCCCGTTGTCGGGCCACAGTACAGGCGGTTGCGCTGGCTTTCGAAATGATTAGCGAGCTTGAAGAAATCGACTTTGTGTTTGGAGCGTTCCAGACGGTGGATGCCCTCTTGCGAGCTCCAGTCCACCAAATCGGCCGTTGCTTGGGATCCGACGATAAGTGCTAAAAACAAAAAGGCACGCGCCATAAGAACCTCCGGTTAAGCCGGGGGCTATATAGCAGCGTGCCTTCTTAGGATCAATCCTGCTTATTTCTTGCGGGCTCGGGCATCGGCCATCGAAAGGACCTTTGCGGGGGCGTTGTTCCCTTTGGCCGCGTGCGGGCCTTCGCACTGATGCGAGTGGCCGTCGTGCGAGTAGTGGAAGTGCCCATCGTGCTGGTAGCAGATATGGTCTCCGTGCACGAACGACTTATGGCCGCAGTTGGCGGCGTGGATGTGTTCGTGGCCTCGGATCATCAGTTCGCACTTCTGCTCCATTGGCTGATTAACAGTAGTTGTCGCATTGGCCGATTTTTTCATAGTTCCCTCATGAAAAGACGTTCG
>JAIEOG010000356.1 GCA_019750655.1 bacterium | reverse complement strand
AGGGAGGTAGAGAATATCAAGGAGCGCGAGAGAACGCGGCACATTCCCATCATTTTCGTAACAGCCATCAATAAAGACCCTTTCTTAATGCACAAGGGGTATGAAGCCGGAGCGGTCGATTATCTCTTCAAGCCCTTCGACCCCGGCGTTCTGCGTTCTAAAGTCGGGGTGTTTACCGAGTTATATGCCAAGAGTGCGGCTCTGAACCGGCAAACCCAGTTGCTCCAGCAATCTGAAGCAGCCAACCGACACATTCTCGAAAACGCCTGCGACATCATTGCGACGGCAGATATCTCGGGAAAGCTTACCTCCTTAAGTCCCGCGTTTGAGATGATTACGGGTCGATCTCGCTCTGATTGGCTGGGGCGACGCTTAGATCAGCTGTTTGATTCTCCTTCTGCGGAGTTCGCACTGCTTTTGAAGGGCCAGCCCGTCTTGTTTGAAGCGCGGGCTTTCACTGTGAATGGCACGCCCATCGATCTCGAAGTCTCTGCCAAACCCATGCTCCAAGAGATGTCTTCGATCGGTGTCATAGCCGTGATGCGCGATGTAACGGAACGCCGGGAAATTGAAAAGGCACGGCGACAAAAGCAGGAGCTCGAGCGTTCGAACCGCGATCTCGAGCAATTTGCTTCGATTTGTTCTCATGACCTGCAAGAGCCCCTACGCGTTATCCGGACGTTCGCAAGCTTGTTAAAAGAAAAGTGCGAAGGGGAGATAGACGAAGAGTGGAGCTTCGCAGTGTCGACGATAAGTGAGGGAGCAGATCGGATGTCCAACCTCATACGCGACATTCTGACTTATTCTCAGGTAGGCGGTGCGGAAGCGATTAGTGTCGTCACATCGGCGTCTGCGGCATTTGATAAAGCAGTCAGCAATCTAAGCCAGGCGATTGAGGATTCCAAAGCCACTGTGACCCACGATTCCCTTCCGGACGTTATGGCGACGGAACTTCAGCTTTTGCAACTTTTCCAGAACCTGATTTCCAATGCGATCAAGTTCCGCAGTGTGGAGCCGCCTCGCATTCACGTCTCGGTCGAGTATGCGGCCAAGCGTTCGGTTTTCTGTGTACGAGACAACGGCATTGGTTTCGATATGCGGCACGCGGCAGACGTTTTTGAAGTTTTCAAGCGATTGCACCGCACCGATGAGTACCCCGGCACGGGGGTGGGTTTGGGAATTTGCAAAAAAATTGTCGACAGACATGGGGGAAATATCTGGGTCGAATCCAAGCCAGGGGAAGGTTCTCGTTTCTACTTCTCGTTGCCCTTGGCTGCAGTAGCAGAACCGCCTCGCTTAGCGGCACTTTAGGAGGGTTTATGGAAACCATGGAAAAAGTCACTCAACACACAACATCCGTAGGGCAAGCGATCGACGAGCTCATTGCCGAACACGTGATGCACCACCACGTCATCCGCCAGAAAAAGGGCACGGTGCGGGAGCGCACTGAGGAAGGCCATATCCGACCACTGCGCAAGTATTCCAAGGAAATGAATGCCGCGTGGGATGTCGCACGCAAGATGCGCATTACGCTTATCCCCATCCAAGGTCACTCGTGGTTCGCTTTTGTGGGAAAACCCGAAGGCTGGGAAAGCCCGGGCGAATTGCTGCAATACATGGCGCGAAATGAATTCGCCGAAGGCGGGGCAGCGGTCCAAGAAAACGCCCCTTTGGCGATCTGCCTAGCCGCCCTAACAGCGGTTCAATCGCGGCAGAAAAAGAAACCCGAAACTGAGCCTGAATCTTTAGCTTCCTAAGAAGCGAAGGGATGGACTGGAGCCGACGACCGGACTCGAACCGGTGACCTGCTCATTACGAATGAGCTGCTCTACCGACTGAGCTACGTC
>JAIEOG010000243.1 GCA_019750655.1 bacterium | reverse complement strand
GTGCGCTGCCGTATGCTTCGACAAAGACATCGCTTCGGCGATCTTCTTGCGGATGCCCCGCAGAGGAATCTTTTGCAAGGCTCCCCGAGGAACGATCACCGCTGGAGGCGGTGCGCTCTTCGCAGCGGCTGGCACTGCCGTCGTAGGCGCTGGGTGTGAGCTGCGCGGCGTGGCGGCTGCTGTGCCTTCGTAGGCCAGCTGCACGTCTTCTTTCGTTACGCGGCCATGCGGGCCCGTGCCGCGGATTTCGCCGAGCTTCACACTCAAGTCGCGCGCGAGTTTACGCGTCGCGGGCGTGGCCAGCACATGGTACGGAATCTCGGGCTCGACTTCGGCTTCGGCAACACGTGCTGCGGGAGCCGGTGCGGGCGTGGCCTTGCCAGCAGCTGTGGCTCCGGCAGGAGCGGCCTTGGGTGCGGGGGCGGCTTCTTTCGGAGCCGGTTTGTCCGCAGGTTTCGGAGCAGCGGCTTTGCCTTGCTCGGAAATGCGCAAGATGACTGCGCCCACCAAAACCGTTTCGCCTTCTTTCGCCATCAGGCTATCGACGGTGCCGGTGACGGGAGAAGGGATTTCGACGGTCGCTTTGTCCGTCATCACTTCCACCATGGGCTGGTCTGCTGCCACGGGTTGGCCGGGCTGCACGAGCCACTTGGTAATTTCTCCCTCGTGAACGCCTTCGCCGATATCGGGTAGTTTGAAATCCATCACTGCTCCTAGAAATTCTTTACCTTCCCTACCGCGAGCGCCACGCGCTCAGCGTCGGGCATGTACACATGCTCCAACGAGTAGGGGAAGGGGGTATCAAAACCTGCGACGCGGACGATGGGGGCCTCGAGGCTCAGAATGGCTTCTTCGGCGATCAAAGCCGAGAGCTCTGCTCCGAAACCACACGTCTTCGGTGCTTCTTGCACGATGACCACGCGGCCCGTCTTGCGAACCGATTCAAAGATGGTTTCTTCGTCGAGCGGCACCAAGGTCCGCAAATCAATCACTTCACAATCCGCACCCCGCGGCGCCGAGAGTTCCGCTGCCTGCAAGCAGACGGGAACCATCGCACCCCATGCTAGGAGAGTCACGTCCTTTCCCGGACGGACGACGTTCGCGCGGCCCAGCTCAACGGTATATTCTCCCTCGGGAACTTCGCCTTTCACCGAGCGATAAAGCTTCTTGGGCTCCATGAAAAGCACGGGATCGTCGTCGCGCATGCTCGCGATGAGCAACCCTTTAGCGTCGTAAGGATTTGACGGGATGACGACCTTCAAACCGGGTGTGTGGCAGAAGTAAGCTTCCGCACTTTGCGAGTGGTAATGGCCGCCGCGGATACCGCCGCCGTAAGGCGTACGAATCACCATCGGGCACGTGAAGCCGCCGCCGGAACGGAAGCGGAGTTTCGCTACTTCGCTGACGATTTCGTCGAAAGCGGGGTAGATGAAATCCATGAATTGGATTTCGGGGACCGGGCGCATGCCATTCACGGCCATGCCCATCGCCATTCCGATAATTCCGCTTTCGGCGAGCGGTGTATCCATCACACGATCGTCGCCAAATTCTTTGTGCAGGCCTTCTGTCGCGCGAAACACGCCGCCATTGTGGCCGACATCTTCTCCCATGAGCACTACGCGCTCATCGAGTTTCATTTCGGTATAGAGGGCATCCCGAACCGCTTGTACGATAGTCAAAGTCGCCATGGTTTTTCCTCAGAGCGGGAACGCTTCACTGGTGTTTTCGAACTTGCCGCGCAACTCGCCTTCGCGGACCAACTCAGCCTGCTGCTTTTTGAGCTGCGGGGTGAGTTCGGCGTAAACATCTTCGAACAAAGACTCTAAAGACGGTGGCGCTT
>JAIEOG010000236.1 GCA_019750655.1 bacterium | reverse complement strand
CCCGGAGAAGAGAGCCCCGAGCTCTCTCTTCAGGGCCTGCGCTCAAAACTCGACTCTCTCTATCCGCCCATTAAGAACCACATCACCGTTTTTCTCAATCAGAATGAAGCGGCTTGCCGTTTCGTATCTTCCCCTACCAGCGCATTAATGTGGAATGCCGGTCCAGTCTTTCCGTTCTTTAACGTGGTTGGCGGATATAACCCGCATCAACTCGAACAGTTGGGTGTTTTCAAAGTAGACTGAGGGTGCGCCCACCGAGCAGTCCGCCCAGCTGGCAGATCCCGAAGCTCTTGATGGCAACGCCATCCGGAGAGATTCGTTGCAGCCGTGCTATAATAACCCGCTTAGGGGGATGCAAATGATTTCCAAGCATGCTTTCGTGCTGCTAAGTATCTTGGCATTGGAATTTGTTTTTACCTCGTCGATCGGTTTTGCCGCGGGGCCATCGGAAGTCGCCGAGTCGGAAATTCAATTGGGCAACTATTGGTATGACGACACTAAAAGTCCCTTCCTACAGGGGCCTGCACAGGTTTCCGAGGTGCCCGCTGGTGGCTATATCTTAAAAGCCGCTCGTAAGTTCGTAACGGGCACCAGCGCCCCATTCAAAGTCCATCTCCAGCAAGACGCCAGCCGGATAAACATCTTTCGAGGTCAAACACTGGCTCCCGTGCCCACGTCTAGATGTGGAACCCATTATGCGAAACGAGTAATTGAAATCCAGGCTTTCAGCGATGAGGACACTGGAGTTGCGTTGTTTTACATGCGGGAGACTGGACAAAGCGGGTTGCGCTGCAATTCTATTGGGGGAAGTCGTCCTGGACCGTGCACCTGCTGGTGGAGCACCAATAGTTATGATTTCACGCACCCCAAGCGCTATGTGAAACGTTGAAAATTGACTTTGCCTTTTAAGGTTGTGTGCCGAGCACCGGAACGGCCGTCGGAATGAAGTGCCGGCCACTTTGATAGCCGAACTTTCCTCGCAACACTCCCGGCGGAGCAGCTCGTACTGCGCCGGTCGAATAAACGGGGACTGCGGTGGGAATGAAACGCTCTCCACTCCAATAGCCGTATTGAAAGTAACCATTCGAACCATGGCGAGAGGACGTGGTTTGGCTAAAGCTTGCATAAGCAGCGGTGCTATCGGTCAGAGGCTTTGTGAAATAGCAAATAGACACTGTGGTCCCATTTAAGGAAAGTTTTCCGAAAAGAGGAAATTTCATGGATGGGTACTGACGCAAATCGTATTCCAACGCCGTTTTGGTATCGCGCATCACTAGCCCCTTTCCTGCCACGGTCGCTTCGGCTAGGTAGGATAGATATTTTGTGAAATGCAGTAGCTGCGATACGGCCAGGCCGTCATAGAAGTCTTCTGGCAAGGCGTTGCCATTCGAATCCAAGGAGCCGGCGATATAGAATTTTTCCTGCTCCTCCTGTTTAAAAACGAGTAATAAGCCCGCTTGGGGGTTTTCAACCCCTCGGCCATAACAACGGCCGGAATACATCCGGATTGCCGAGCCTCCCAATATGGCATTGGTGTCAGCTGCGGTAGCGGAAGAATGGTCAAAATAGTCGTTTTGTAGGTAGTTGAATGGCTTTGCTGAGTCTTCGGCGAAAATAGCCGGGACAACTAGGAGCCAGGAAACCAATAATGCTTTCATAAGTTCACCCTTCTTTCAGTTCTGCTCCCCAATTGTTACATACTCAATCGATATCGAATGAATAGGACGTCCGCCAGGAATCTATGCCTTTTGATGATGGAGAATTTTCTCCCGTTAATGGCTAAACTTTGATGGTCGTTCGCATGCTAATGAGACTTTATAGATCAGAGCTC
>JAIEOG010000244.1 GCA_019750655.1 bacterium | reverse complement strand
TTCTCCGTCGATAAAGTGCCCGCAGAAGTGATCAAGGTCATCGATCTTAAATGCCCCGATAGCGGTGAGGCCGCGGCCAATGACTGGGGCAATTGCGCGCTCGTGAAACCACACGATCAGTTTAAGTTCGTCGTGGCTTCCAAAGCCGATTTCGATTGGGCGCAAAAAGCCTGCGCAGAGCATGGGCTTTATGGGAAGTGCCCGGTGCTCTACTCGCCCGTTGCCGGCAAAGTTAGACCCATCGAACTGGCCGAATGGATCTTGGAGGCTGGCGCTCCCGTCACCATGCAGCTACAGATGCACAAAGAAATCTGGGGCCCGGATCAGCGCGGCGTCTAGGCCGATTTGCTTCCTGCCAGCCTCAGTGACAGAATTCTCCCATGGCTTCAGCACTCACAGGTGGCATCCTCATTGGGCTAGCGACGTCCCTGCTCTGGGTCTTCAACGGTCGCACGGCGGGAATTAGCGGAATTCTCAATGGCGCTTTGACCTCCACCAAAGACAAAGACGCTGGCTGGCGTTGGGCGTTTCTCGCAGGCCTGCTGACCGGCGGTAGCCTGTTAGCTTGGCTGCGCCCAGTGAGCTTCGCGGGGCAATCGGACTTTCCATTCTGGCAAATCGGTTTCGCAGGCGTACTGGTGGGCTATGGTGCTCTACTCGCCAATGGCTGCACGAGTGGCCATGGGGTTTGCGGCATTGGCCGGCTCTCCATACGCTCTCTAACAGCGACAGTCGTTTTCATTCTTGCTGGCGCGGCTTCTGTCGTCTTTCTTCGCTCGGTTGGGGTGTTACCATGACCACAGCGTTTCTGAGTGGCTTGCTCTTCGCGCTGGGCCTGGGCATTTCGGGGATGGCGCAGCCGCAGAAGGTTCAGGGCTTTCTAAACTTCTTTGGAAACTGGGATCCGAGTCTAGTTTGGGTGATGGCGGGCGCAGTGGTGGTGCATGCGTTGGCCGTCCGACTCACCAAGCAGTGGCCCCACCCGGTTGCGGCACCTCAGTGGAATTTACCGACGGAAAAGCGCGTTACTGGCCGCCTCTTAATTGGGGCGACCGCATTTGGTTTGGGATGGGGCCTTGCGGGTTATTGCCCGGGCCCTGCGATTGTCTCGCTGGCAGCTCTCCAACCCGGCGCGTTTGTCTTTATGCTGGGGTTACTCGCCGGCCTCGGCCTGGGGCGTTTCGCTCTGCGACTTACGACGAAAAAACTCTCGGCGCCGAGTCTCCACTCTCGTACTGCGCACGATTTGCCGTAGACAAGAACCGGCATCGAAAAACTCTGCGAGCACCGTGTTTATTTCGGGCTTGGAAGATTCCCACTGCGCTTTCGATAGTATTTTTTCTACGACGGGATTGCGAAACCCGTTTGCCCCGATCCAGTGATCCAATGCGACGGCGTAAATTTCGCCAGGACTCAATTTGTTCCAGCGGCCACCGACTTGGACCAATAACTGGCCCGAAGGGCTTTCTTTGAAAGGGCCACCTAGAAGTGGGGTACGGTACGGTTGCGGGCTGCGTTTGCCCTGGTGTCGCAACGCTGTGTAGAGCTCCTGAAGCTGGGCAGCGGTGAGCATAATAAGGCGCAGTTCTCCTGTGTAGTGCAGAGCGCGTCGAAACGCCGCGCGCGTTACGGGCTCCTTGAAAAGCGGTTCCACTAAGTCGGGCCAGCCATAGGAAAAGCGGTTGTAAAACGCAACGGTGGCTGCGGGTTTAGGGCGGGAGCTTCTTTTGCGTTTTAGTTTGTCCTCAGCCCACCGGTGGAGCGCATTCGCTAGCTGGTGGCCGAAAACCAAAGCTGAATCGCGTTCGACGCCTTCCGGGTAA
>JAIEOG010000180.1 GCA_019750655.1 bacterium | reverse complement strand
CGCGTAAGCCGCTGTGCGGCGAATGCCCCGTTTCAAAATACTGTGCCTTTTTCCTCAAAGGCTTGGCTGGTACAATCAAGCAACCCAATGCCAATCGCAATCCAAGTCGAAAATCTCGCAAAGCAGTATAAGCTTGGCGCCCACACCACCTATACCTTAGGGGGCGCTTTAGGAGATGCCGCGCGCTGGACTAAAGCGGCTCTTCGAGACATTGCTTCGGGAAAAATGCCCCAGCGCAATGCCGAGGCGTTACAGACGCTTTGGGCTTTGCGGGACGTTTCCTTCTCGATCAATTCCGGCGAAATCGTCGGTATCGTCGGCCGCAACGGCAATGGCAAATCCACGCTTTTGAAAATTCTAAGCCGTATCACCATGCCGACGCGCGGGCGCGTCGAGATCCATGGTTCCGTGGCGAGCCTTTTGGAAGTCGGTACGGGCTTTCACCCCGAGCTGACGGGCCGTGAAAATGTTTACCTCAACGGCGCTATCATGGGCATGAGCCACCGCCAGATCCGCTCGAAGCTCGACGAGATTGTCGCCTTCTCCGAAGTGGAAAAATTCTTGGACACGCCGGTAAAGCGCTATTCGAGCGGCATGTACGTCCGCTTGGCTTTCGCAGTGGCCGCTCACTTGGATCCCGAAATCCTACTGGTCGATGAAGTCTTGGCCGTAGGCGATGGCGCTTTCCAAAAGAAGTGCCTCGGCAAAATCCGCAATGCCAGCGAGAACCAACGCACAGTGCTTTTTGTGAGCCATAGCCTGCCGGCCGTGCGCAGCATTTGCAACCGCGTGATCCTGCTGGACCAGGGCAAAGTGCTCTTGGATGGGCCTACCGATGAAGTTTTGAAGTCCTATAACAAGCTTCTGCAAGCTCCGCGCAAGATGTCGGACGAAGGCTTAGGCTGGCGGCTCTACCATAGCAACGGCGCCGTCCGTGTCAGTTCTCTCACAGCGCTCGATGGAATGGGCGAGACGTGGAATTTTAAACAAGGCCGCGATGTGCAGCTGCGCGTGGAATACGAGGCTTTTGAAGATGTGCCGAGTCTGGGGGTTTATCTTGCACTCACTTCCCTGCAGTCCGGTGAAGTGGTGACGACGGTGAAAAACCCGGTCAACACAAACCCCGTACGCAAAGGCACCACGGGGCTGATTGAAATCTGCTTCCCTAAGGTTCCTCTACGCTCGGGCGACTACGCATTGACGCTGAGCCTGGGCGACGCCGATTGCGAAAAGAAGTACGACCACTTGGATCACCACCAGAACTTGCCTTGGTTGAGCATCAGCTCCGAGGAAAAGGACTTGGCGCAAATGGCGGGGTACTTCTCTATCCCCTCGCAGATTACGGCTTCGACTTAAACGATATCCGCAAAGGTCTTTTCCACGCGCACGAAGTACTTCGTGCCCGCCACCAATGTGATAGCCGAAATGCCGACGCTGATTGCGAGCAAGTCGGCATGTAAGGGATGGCCAAAGAGTGCGGAGCGGAAGGCTTCGACGTAACCCACCATGGGGTTTATCCCTGCCAGTAGACGGTACTGCGGCGAGATAAGGCTCACAGGGTAAACCACCGGCGTCGCGAACATCCACATCTGCAAAAGAAACGAGATGCCGTTGTTCACATCGCGGTAGCGCACATTCAAAGACCCCAGAAACATCCCCAGCCCGAGCGATAGCACCGCCACCCCAGCCAAAACCAAAGGGACCGTCCAAAGAGCGGAGAGCGGGACTGCCACACCGTAGTAAATAATGCCGGCCACTAAAATGAGCGACGCGATGGCGAAGTCGATAAAGCCCGGGCAAAGAGCCGCC
>JAIEOG010000232.1 GCA_019750655.1 bacterium | reverse complement strand
TAAAAGAAATGTTCGTAGCTGGCGCCGAGAGTCACCGAGGGCGTTAGTTGATAGCCCGCGACCACATCGGTTGCGTAAACATCGTACTGCCCGGGATCGTTCATCAGAGTCGGTTTGCCGCTTGGGTGGTGAAAATTCACATAAGCGAGTTGCTCGATGTTCGTCCAAGCCAAGGAAGCCGTCGCGGTAGTGCGTTTATCGTCGTAAGAAAGCGAGTAAACCGCGGAAGAGGACTGCTCACTGCTGCTCACATGGACATTGAAGCCTTCATCCAAGATGCCATGTTCCGATTCAAAGAAAGTAAGCGGCGCACGGTAACCACGGCCCACAGAGAATCGCGACACAAGCTCTTGGCTCATATTCCAGCGCATGTGGACGCGGGGCACGGGGACGAGCGTATCGATCTCGTAACCCTTAGCTGTCTGGCCTTTCCAATCCACCCCAAGGCGATCGAGGCGAACAGCGGTCGAAAGCTCGAAAGCCGGGGAAGGCGTCCAAGTTTCTTGGAGGTAAAGCCCAGCCGACAACGAATCAAAATCGTCCTTCGCGTTGCCGAGGACTTCAAAAAACTGGTGCGATTTGGCGCGTAGGATTTCGCCCCGGAAATCCGCGCCGAAGGTCCACAAATGGTAATCGGAAGCTTGGTAATTCGCGCGGGTATCGAAATAGAGCGTGTCGTTGCCGTTCGAATAATCGGCGCTCTCATAGAAGGAATCTTGCGCTTGGTGCACGCCACTCAACGTGACGGTCGTATTCGCGGCATCCGATAGCCGGTGCGTCCACTTCCCCGTCGCTTCGTAACGATCCGTGGCAATGGTTTCCATCGTGGCGGCCAAGGCACCGTTATAACGTTTGCGGACATCGCCATCGACGAACCCTGGATTGCCCGAATCCAGGACGGCTCCAAAGCTGCCTTCGACGATAGGGCCACCCAAAACATCCGAGCGCTGCACGCCGATGCGGAGATCGACGTTGTCGGCGGTGCCGAGATCGTCGGAAAGGCGAAGTCCGAAGGTGTAATTCGAAAGCTGCGGCGATTCGTTCACACCGTTGCCATCCGAATCCCACTGCCCTTGGTGGTTATACTGCGCGGAAACAGTGGAGCGGCGTTTGCCGGAATCACTGACGGCGTTGCCGACGAGAGAAAAGGTACGGTAAAGCGCATTCCCGCCGGAGGTATCGAGGAACAACCCATTCTCGACCGCTTTTTGGGAGACGATATTAATGACGCCACCCAGCGCTCCGGGAGCGAGCAAAGAAGCCCCCGCTCCCCGCGCGACTTCAATGCGCGCGATGCCAGCCGTCGTAAGCGCGTCCATGCCGTAATAAGAAGAAACGGTGGAGTGGATGGGAACATCGTCGACGAGGACAGTCGTATATTCCCCGCGCAGCCCATTGATTTGGATGCGCTTCATCCCGCAGATGGAGCAACCCGTCGCGGCGTCGATCCCGGGTTCGTTTTGGACGGCTTCGGTGAGGGTCTTGGCTTGTTTACGCTCGATCTTGCGCTCGTTAATGACTTCCGTTTTCTGGATGGTGTCTTTGAGCTTCCCCGCACGCTCCAATTGCTCGCGCATATCTTCCACGCGAACGGGCGCAAGCCCTTGATCTTGCATGGCTTCTTCAGCGCACAACGCGGCGGACAACAAAGCAGAACAGGCGAACCCGCGGAGATAGAAAGAAACAGACCTCAAAGCGCCCTCAATTCAGACTATATCTGAATCATACGGTGTCTGAGTGTCAAGGCCGCAGAGCCAGCCGCTGATTGCTCTGTTCGCCTGCCCCGCTTATCATTAGAGAATGCAGAA
>JAIEOG010000383.1 GCA_019750655.1 bacterium | reverse complement strand
AAAAGTATTGGTTCCGGCCAACCAAATAAACCAGACAAACCGAGAAACTAGTGGACTGTAACAGTTAATTCGGGAGTAACTTGCCGTTGTGATGGCGCCGCATACACGCTCATTCGCGCCGCATCATTACGTTTTTCATGGCTACGATGACACTACCGATCTAATCGTTACAGTCCACTAGGAAGCATGCGCGCTGCCCCGCCCGCTACATTCACACTCGTTTCCCGTATCGGCGTGAAGCTAGCCCGCATTATTCATGACGGTTCGTCACGAAACCGCCAAGACGCCAGGCGAGATGGGCGTGCGGAACGCCGAGAAGCCGAGGCATACTTGAAACAGTATGTTGAAGTTACGAGGAGCGAGCCCGCCCGCTGGCCGCGCGAAGCTTGCGGCCATGCTTGTCACAGCGGCGTATCGGCGGTTGCAGTAGAGGCGTTCATGAATAATGAGGGCTAAGAGGCTTTGGCGGGTTTGTGATGCAACTCGGCCTGGACGCGTTCGAGCACGAAGAGCTTGAGCAGTGTCTGATACGGGACGTCGCGCTTATTCGCGATTGTCTTGAGTTGATCCAAGAGGGATTTCGGCAGGCGGAGCGAGATCGTCTCGGTGGACGGCTTCAACCGAGGGAACACCATTCGACGGCTCTTGGAGTAGTCGACATACTCCGTTGAGTCATGTGACGCCCAAAACTCAGCTTCCTGTTTCTCACTCTTGAACGTCGGTCTTTTTTTGAGTTTGGTCACGATACGTCCTCCGCTCCTTGAGACTCATATCTCTGGCTGAAATAATGCGGATGCGCCGTCGACGGATGGTGAAGACGATAAACAAGCGGCGTCCGGCATCCGTCTGTCCCAGCACGTAATATCGAGGCTCCACCGTAGAATGGGCGAGGTCATCGGCGACCACCAGCGGCACATTGAAGAAGACCTGCTCGCATTCCCACGGGGTGACCCGGTGCTTCTCCCAATTTTTGGCAAGATTTGCCTCGTCCCAATTAAACCCTTCCACGCCCGGCAGTCGCGTCATCTGGCCCCTACATGTATATGGCAACAATATACGCCACGACGCTGACCTGTCAATTTCAAAGGCGTCCTAACCCGCATTATTTATGACCGCTTCGACGGCAAGTCCGACACCTTGACGCTCGACCTCCTATCTAAGGGCATATTGCCTCTTCATCAATAACCGACCTCCCTCCCTCGGATAAATTAATTGTATGCCACCTAGCCGCAGTGGTAACGTAATCGTTACTTGCCTTGCGGCGCAGGGATTTATGGGACTCACACGAGAATTTAGAAACACGATCGCGGCGCGTGTGGAACGGGACCCGCGCTTTCTGGAAGCACTTTTTACGGAGGCGCTCAGCGCCTATTTCGCAGGCGACACCGCCGTAGGCAAAGCCATCCTCCGGGATCTCGTCAATGCCACTGTCGGGTTTGAAGAGCTGGCCCTGACGCTCAAAAAACCAAGCAAGAGCTTACATCGAATGCTGGCTCCGCGTGGAAATCCCAGCACAGATAACTTCTTCAGCATCGTAAACGCGCTTCAGAAAAAGGCGCACGTCAAACTACGCGTGACGGCAAAGGCCAGCTGAAAGAGCACTGGCCCATCTCACTGCCTACTCGACTTCTACAACTTAGCCTTTCCTACGCTGCGCCTTTGCGCGGTTGGCGATGCAGCGCCTCGGCTACCGCGCGAGGGTTCCGGGTCGCAACGCGCAGAAGCGCGAGTACTGGGCCGTCAGGGGTGCGCCTTCCCTGCTCCCAGTTGCGCAAGGTTGCCACGCTCACCCCGATCATCAGGGCAAA
>JAIEOG010000007.1 GCA_019750655.1 bacterium | reverse complement strand
ATCCAGCACAGGGCCTATGATGCCGTCCTTCTGTTTAAGCAGTGCGGCAATCAGGTGTTCGGGTTCGACACTCTGGTGGTTGCGCTTCACGGCCATGGATTGGGCATCGACGACGGCTTCTTGGGCTTTGACGGTAAACTGGTTGAGATTCATGGATTAAATATGGAAACCGTAGGCGGAAAGTCAAAGAGCGCCGCCTCGCAAACCCCTCTCTGCCAGAGAGACGGGGCAAGACCGTGGGCGTGACACTTAGACGGGAGGAAAAAGGCCGATCGGCTCGCCTGGCTGAGCCAGACCCTGAGCCTGCTGGCAGGCAAGGAACAGCCTTTCCAAGCCTACCGCGACCCCGGCGCAGGGCGGCAAGCCCTTGTGGGCGGCCTGGATGAGCCGCTCGGGATAGGGGTGCGGTTGTGCTTGGCGCAGGGCCCGTTCTGCCCCTTGGTACTCCCAGCTGCGGTGCAGGGCCCGGGGGTCAGTGAGCTCCTCACAGCCGTTACAAAGCTCCATCCCATGCCAGTAGATCTCAAATCGCCGCGCATAGAAGGGCTGGTTCGGGTTGGGTGACGAGAGTGGGGACACGCACGCAGGGTAGTCTTCCACAACTGTGGGCCGCGCCGGATCGAGGGTGTTTTCCCAGTTATCCAGCAATACCCGGAAAAAAAGATCGTTCCAGCTATCGTCTGCGCTGCACCGGGCGAGGCCCTTTTTTTCGATCGCCTCGCGGAAAGCCTGCGTTTCCGAGAGCTCGTCGAGCTTCAGGCCCCACTTCGCGAAAATCCGGGGAATGCTTTGCCGCTGCCACGGCAGGGTGCCGGTTTGGGCTTCGATAAATTCTAGAGTCTGCGCCAGGACGGTTTCATATGCGTCGGGTCCCGTTGCGTAGTACTCGAGCATCAGGAATTCGCGGCGGTGGATGGGGGAGTCTGGGTCGTCGCGGTAGCTGCGAGCAATCTGGTAAATGGGCGCGTGGACTTCGGCGAGCCAGCGTTTCATTTCGATTTCGGGGGAGGTGGGTAGCTCAAAGCGCTCCTCGCCGACAGAAGCGCAGATGGGGTCCAAACTCGCCTCGAAAGCGCCAGCCGGGACGAGCGTCTCCGTCGTTACTTCCGTGTAGCCCTTTTGCTCGAAAAACGTGCGCGTTTGCTTAAGGAAGGCGGCCCAGCTTTTTAGGCGATTTAAAAGTTCCATAATCTGCTACTTCCCTATAGTGGAAGTGCATGGATAAAGATACGCGTGTGCGCGCGGACCACTGGGTCCGCCAAGCCTTTGCTGGGCTGTCTCGTAGCCAAATCGAAGAAGCCTTTGAAAAAGGCTGGGTGCGTGCGGCCGGCGGTGGCCGAGTCGCCAAAGGGGACAAACTCGAAAACGCAGGCGGGCTCGACCTGAAGCCCCTAGAGAACCAGCTAGCTAAGGTCCGCGAGGGCAATCCCGCTTTGGAAGTTCCCGTGGTCTTTGAGAACGACGAAATCTGGGTCGTCGATAAACCAGCCGGTGTTCCCGGTCACCCCCTTAAGCTTTCGGACGATGCGACGCTTACCCACTGGGCTTTTCGGCGCGACGCGAAAGTGAAAGAGCAGTTTCCGGAAATCCAGCCCACGCTGACGCCGCACCGTCTCGACACCGGCACTTCGGGGCTGCAGATCGTCTGTAAAACCGCCGCAGCTTACGAAGAATGGCGCCGCCGCTTCACTGCAAAAGAAGTCACCAAGACTTACCAAGCGTGGTGCTGGGGCGTTCCGGAAAAGGAAAAGTGGAACATCCAATCGTCGATAGGCAAAGCGCCAGGCGATGGTTCCTTGCGGCA
>JAIEOG010000364.1 GCA_019750655.1 bacterium | reverse complement strand
GAGCTCGGTGAGCAAACCAAGTCCGAGCCGCGCGGTCTACCGGAACGTCTCAAAGCGCCTGGTAAGCCAAAAACCAAATAACATTTCCTCCACAAGCGAAGGGCCACTCTACGGGGCCCTCGCATCGGAACTCCTGGCGGGTCCTGTCAGCTGCGCATCAGGGTGCGCGAACTCGCGCACCCTGATACTCCGCTGCCACCCCCCAGGAGTCCCGATGCGAGGGGACATTAGAGTGGCTCTTCTTTTTTCAACGCTTCCTTCCAGGCTCGCTCCGTTAGAATCGTGCAGGTTTCACTTTCGGCGTGGAAAACGATGCGGACTTCTTTGCGTTGGATTTGGCGATGTACCTGCTCCACCCGTGTCGGGAGGCTTATTTCGGAAGATCCGTAGTCGGTTCCCGATTGCAGGATATACGCTTCAATGAGGGCTCGGACAGTTTCCGGCTCTAGGGACTCGGGAGGGACTTCGATGAGGGCGGCCATGCCGCACCTTAACAGGGTTCAGCCGGGAGACTCCCGTTTTAATTCTCCGGGCAACCCCTCTGTTTCCATGTGTCGCTTTGGTCTGCTTTGAGTCCGAAGAAGTCAGCTACTTCCTTAGGATCAATGCGATAGTCGCCACCTTGGTAGAACCCATAACGGTGTATTAGGTGAGGTGTGAGAGCATCTTTTTGAAGTGTCTTCCCATCTCGCTTGCGCTTGATTGTGAACACAGAATTAGAGAACAGCTCATCGTGGAAGGGGCTTCCTTGGACTCCGGCGCCGACCCATGCGGTGCCCGGTGGACGTTTGCTAAGCCGGTCCACATATTTTCGGCGGAAAGCTCCTCTTCCGGAGTATTCCTTATCGGGTAAGTTTTAATGACGCCGCCCATATGATCTTGGGATACCGAGTATTCTTCTCCGTTGAAGGAAAAATCCACGTCTACCTTTTTTAGTGTTCCACCGATGGTCTTCAGATCCAGGATCTCAAGGGCTTCGAGCAGTGGTTCGGCTATCTTCTGGTGGGTTAAGCCAAGAGAGCGGACAAGCCGGTTATCGTTTAGCAATAGCTCTCTTAGGGCTTGATCTGGCTTTATGAAACCATCGCCGCTGGAGCGCAGGTGGGTATTATTAGCACCTTCCCACGCTGGCCCTGTGCGTTCCTTGAACTGGGCTTTATCGGAGTGGCCTTTGACTCGCTCACTGAGGTGATCGATCGAGACGCCGGTGAGAGTTTTCACCTGCTGCAGGGTTTTATCGCAATTCACTCCTCCGATGAGAAACGGTTCCGAGTCCTTTAGTTTTGGATCGGCCTTAGCGGCATCTACATCCGTTTTGTAATAAAAGGGTTTCGGCCGTGATCGGGCATAAGGCAGGCTTTTAGAAAAGAAGCCCTCGTCTACTTCGTCCAAGTCATCGTGGGAAGTGCCGGTTCGGACCGGAACAGAATAGATCGGGTACTTACCCAAATAGGGGTAGCGACCTTCCTCATCGTGTGGCTCAGCAGCAATGAGAGAGAAAAGACTAAGAGAGGTTATCAGGGCTGCAAGTACACGCATGCTCCATGATAACCCCCAAAGGCAGAATCAGCACAAAGGAGATTCTATTAGCGGGCTAAGCGCTTGAGGTCTTCTGCGCGATCGGTGCGCTCCCAAGTGAAACCTTTGCTGCTGCTGCGGCCGAAGTGGCCGTAGGCGGCGGTTTCTTCGTAGATGGGACGGAGCAGATCCAGCGTTTTGATGATTTCTGCGGGCTTGGTGCCGAAGATTTCGCGGACTGCACCGGTGAGCTTCGCGTTGTCGACCGTCGCAGTGCCGT
>JAIEOG010000018.1 GCA_019750655.1 bacterium | reverse complement strand
ACACGGACATCAGCGGCAATACGTTCTTGCTGCCGCTTCGGGCCGAAGTGAGGATGCGCGAAGGAAAGCTGCTCATCCGCAACGACATTGAGTTTCGCAACTATCGCAAGTTCGGCGCGGACACGTCGATTACGTTCGATACGCCCGAACCGCTCGAATCGGAGCTCGTAAACGAAACGCCCGCCAAACCTGCCAGCAAAGACGGCACGATTGTTCGAGACATCCCCAAAGAGAGCGGCACAAAACCACGCAAGCCCTGAGGGAATCGTGGATCTTTTGCGGTTCTCCCCGCATCCGAGCTAGTAATGAAAGCAGCGCGGATCCATCGTTATGGTGGCAATGATGAAGTAGTGATCGACGAAGTAGCGGAACTCCAGCCAGGTGCGGGCGAGGTGTTGGTACGAGTCACTGCGGCCGGTGTCAACCCGGTGGATTGGAAGATCCGCTCCGGCTACATGAGTTCCGTCTTACCTCTTGCCTTTCCCTACACGCTGGGCTGCGAAATGTCCGGGTCGGTGATGGCAATTGGAGAAGGCGTGAGTGAGTTTCAAGTCGGAGACATCGTCTATGGGTATCCGAATTTGATGCGGAGCGGTTGTTTTGCCGAACGCATTTTGATGCTCGAGAGCGAACTTGCGCTAGCGCCAAAGTCGGTTTCAGAAGCAGAGGCCGCTGCTTTTCCAGTTGCGTCGATTACAGCATTGGATGGCCTGTTTACTCATGGCAAACTGCAAGCCGGGGAAAGAGTGCTGATTCTGGGCGGATCTGGCGGAGTTGGTTCTGCAGCGATCCAGTTGGCGCGTGCCGAGGGAGCCGAGGTTTGGGCTACGGCGTCGGCGCGCAATCAGGATTGGCTACGAGAACTCGGCGCGACACCCATCGATTATGCGTTGCACAAGCCCGCGGAGATCGTTCGCGATGTCGACCTCGTGTTTGACTGCGTCAGCGTTCAAAGCGGGATTGAAGCATTGCCCAGCTTGAAGCGGGGCGGAAGGTTTGTGACTTCGGTGTTCGGATTGCCGCCGGCGGAGCTCTTTGAGCAGTTCGGTGTGCGTTCGGCCATGTATGGAATTCAACCATCGGTCTCACGACTGCGCGAGATTGCCTCAAGAATCGATGCGGGCCAATTGCGCATGTCCATTGAAAAGGAATACGAACTTTCCGATGTGAAACAGGCGCTCGCGGCAAGTGAGGCTGGGCGTACACGAGGCAAGTTACTGGTAAGACTTTCATCCAATTGATACACTCGGAACTATGCGTCTTCTCGCGTTTCTCCTTGTTTTTGCTCTCTTGCTGGCGGCACAACAGCGCCCCATCACCCTCGACGACATTCACAAATTCAAGACAGTCGGAGATCCGCGTTGTTCTCCCGATGCAAAATGGATTGCCTACACGCTGAGCAGTGTTGACGTGGCCGGCGACAAGCGCGACACAGATGTGTGGATGGCCAGCGTTGACGGCAAGGAGAATCTGCGCGTCACGACTTCGACTGAGTCCGAGTCTTCGCCCAAATGGAGCCCGGATGGACGCTATCTTTCATTTCTGTCCTCGAGGCCAGGCAAGGCTAAAGGCTCACAAGTTTGGGTGATGGATCGCAAGGGCGGTGAAGCGCAACAATTCACCGAATTCAAAGGACGCCTAAGCTACTTTGAGTGGTCTCCAGATTCGAAGCGTCTGGCGGTTGTCATCAAGGAAGAAGAAGAGGAAAAGAAGCCGGACGCCCCGGCAGGATCCGAAAAGCCCAAGCCGATTGTGATTGATCGTTACTCGTT
>JAIEOG010000075.1 GCA_019750655.1 bacterium | reverse complement strand
CGCCCGAATACCTTTACGTTTATGTTACGTCCCAGGGAGGCATGCCGCCTTCTCTGACTCTCAAAGACACGCGTGAATTGCCACAACGTCCGGTGCTGGAAGCGATCATTAAGCGCTTCCCGGAACTCGATCAATTCCTGCTCCGCCTCGACGCAATGGCCGATGGCTCGACGCCTCCGTTTGAAAAGTTCTTACTCGCGTTGCACCAAGACCGCTCGACCGCAGCGGATCTGTTGCTTTCTCCGAAGTACTTTTCAGATGCTTTGAGGGCTTGGCCAGCAGAGACGCCGAAGAAGATTGTTCTCAATAGCTCTTATTCGGGCGGTTTCATCGAGGCTGCCGACGAGATGTTCGAAGACGATTTGATTACGTCTGTCCCCGGACTCACGGGCTTTGCTTCTGCGCGCTGGGATCAGCTGAACCCGACGCTTGCCTCGAGCGATAAAAAGACGCTCTTCGGTCTTGAGTTCAACCGCGCGTTGGAAGCGCACCTCGGTACGCCGAAAACTATCGATTGGCTGAAACTCTCGAGCCACGTCCGCCAGCAAATCGCAGACGCCCAACGCAACCGCCACCAGCGCGATCGCAGTGAGCCGCTCTTCGTTCCGGCACCCTAGGGCCTAAACGCTACCAGTAGCGAAAAGTTTTCCTAAATGGCCCCGGTTACACCAGGCGTCTAGCGGGCAAGTTCTGGCACGCCCTTAGCATTACACCCCGGTAGGATGGGGTGGCTAAACATCAGCGAAGGGGCAGCCTTCTCCCTCACGGGTTTCGCCCTATATCTATCTTTGGAAAATCCGCGTTGGTTGGTAGTCGTCGCTGGGTTGTTTCCTCTCTGGGTATGTCTTTCCGCATTGAGCGCGAGGTTGGCGCGCGCGCAGTCTTTACAAGTGGAACGCGAAACCCTGGTGCGAGGGTTCCGTGTCCAAGCAGCCCAGTTTCGGAGCCAGTTTTCTCCGCATTGGATGGGCCTTGCACGCCGTGCGTCTGCGGCTTTTTCTCCTGAAGGCAGACCTTCCACAGGTTCGGCTTTGGGCGCAGGCGTGGGCGCTTTGGCTTTTTTCTACGCGGTTCCGATTTGGGGTGGTGCGGTCGTGTGGCTCGGAGCGGCGCTTTTCGGTTTCGCCGAGAAGCGCCGGCTCCGGTTCCGTCTTTACCGTCGCCGGTTGATGGAAGAACACCGTCAGCACCTCTGCCAAGCGTTGTCGGAAAATCTCGCGGGGACGCGCACTTTCCAAAGTTTTGGTGCAGAACGTTTTGTGGAGCGCATGCTCGCACAGCGTCTCGATCGTTTCGCCAAGATTTCCTCGCAAGCCTCCACGGGTGAGACGTGGCCAGAGCTGGCACTTTCCGTCGCGGTTCCCGTGGCGGGATTTTATGGCCTGGCACTCTGTCTGCGTAGTGACCCGGCGGCCGTCGCGGGCCTCGTTTTCCTAGCGGCTATTCTATTCTTCCAAGCGCACCGCTTAGCGAGAGCTTGGGTGCGCCGTGGCCGTGCTCAAACGCTCGAAGTTCCCGAGCCGTCGGTGCGTTGGAGTGAAGAGAAGGCGGAAGCAGGGCGTGTGGCTTCCGTGCGCGTAGGGGATGTTTTTATTGGAGACTCACGCCACTTGATTGGCCCGGTTTCTTTGGACTTGAACCGTGGCGGGGCGGGCGCGCGTCCGCCGCCCGATCGCGCAGCCGCCCCGCGCCTGCTGACGGCCCTCTCTGGGCGGGCGCGGTTGCGTTCGGGTTGGGCGGACGCGCGCGACGCTTCAGGGCGCGT
>JAIEOG010000368.1 GCA_019750655.1 bacterium | reverse complement strand
ATCATGGAAATCACCGAGGTAAAGGTATTTCCGGTAAACGAAGATAAGCTTAAGGCTTACGTCACAATCATCTTTGACGCTTGCTTCGTTGTCCGCGACTTGAAAATCATCCACGGAAACACGGGTCTGTTCGTCGACATGCCGAGCAAGAAACGCAAGGACGGCACATTCCGCGATATCGCGCACCCGCTGAACAGCGAAATGCGCACTTCTATCGAAAAGCGGATTTTGCAGGAATACGAAGGCGAGCTTAAAAAGGTCTCCGCGGCCACCAACAAGAGCATGTCGGAGCTGCGCCGCGATCACGACGAAGACTAATTCTCGCTCTAGCTAACTAGCGCTTTTCCGCTGCCCACTTCACAAGAACAGCTTTTTCCGTCGGACTCAGGCCTTTGTACACGTCCGCCATATCCCCTGCCTGCGCCAAGAATTTATTCATGATCGTCAGGCGAGATACGGGCTTGCTGCCTTCAAGAATGTCTACGGACTGTTTGCCATTATTGGTCGTGCGCTGAAGTGTGTACTTGGAATCGTGGCAGTTCGCGCAACCTTTTTGTCCCTGCGTTTTCACGTTTCCAAAAGAGGACAAGAGCCTATCCACTTGCTGGGTTTGCGCGGTCGTGAGCGGCGGTCCAGACGGTGCCGGGGTTGCGGCTCCTCCACCCGCTGGTGAAGCGGCCGGCGGAGCTGCTCCTGCCGAACCTCCCGCGGGAATCGGTTGATTCGCCGCGAGTTTCGGCGGCGCCATGCGCGGTTTGTAGATAAATTGTTTTGCGGGCTCTCGTTCTAGAGTCTGAGCAACCTTCGTACGTAGATCTGAAATCAGTTTAGTTTGCAGAGCTCGTTGGGCCTTACGACCCGCTTCATCAGCAGGTGTGCCGTTCACTCCCGGTGGCACATCCACCGAGATGGTCTGGACGATTTCGCCATTTGTACCTTTGAGTTGGATCGATCCCGTGAAATTTCCAGCCTCATCGCGCTGAAGCGCATCCAGCGCCTGGGTCGCGCGTCGCCGGGAATCGACGTCTTGAGACTCACGGGATTGGCGAACCAAGAAGCCCAGATAGCCATGAGGATCAGGAGATGTTTGCAGGGTAGCGATAGCTTCCAAGACGTCAGCCTTGGATTTTTTTGGATCATTGAAGCCCGCCAGACTTCCATCGTAGTTAGCGGTGTGCTGTGCAGCGATTTTCTGCTCGGGCTCGTGAGCGGCAGCATAGGCTTTGTACGACTCGTTCTCGCCGTAACATTGTTTGACGTCTTTGATGATTTCGACTTTTCCGCCTTTCAAAGACTTAGGATCCAAGCACTCTGGAACCACCTTGCTTCCATTGGCCCAAGCCATTTTCAGTAGGCTGTCGACCAAGGTCCGGTGATCCAGGTCTTCCATCGCTTTTGAATCGTTTAATTCTTTGCGTGCTCGAAGCGCCAGTTCATCCAACTCTTTATTGCTGATCATCGTGCGCATCGACGCTAAGAATGAGGCCATCGGCTTTGGATCGCCGTCGCGTGCGGCTTTAATGGCGGTGGCCACACGAGAGCTCTCATGCACAATGTCTCCGGAGCGCTCGATGCCGTAGGCTTTTTCGACCAGCTCCATTTGAGCTCTCTTTGCCTTCGGCTTTGCAGCTTCTGCGGTCGCCGTTCGCTTCTTCTCTGCCTCCCCTAACAACATCTGTAAATGGGCCGCTTGCGGCTTGGAGAAGTAGCCGTTTGCGAGCAAGCCTTGCAAAGCAACCAT
>JAIEOG010000327.1 GCA_019750655.1 bacterium | reverse complement strand
AAAACAGCTTCTCGAAATTCGGGATCCGAACCGGTGGATTGAAATTGCCTGGTTGGAAAAACGCGCAGTGGGGTTTCTCCACTTGATCCGAAGCGCTCCCGACCCCTCCGTCACCGGTCCGGAACCAGTCGAGCTGCTCAGGCTTTATGTGGAATCCCGCTGCCACGGAAATGGTGTTGGCCCCGCTTTGATGAATAGAAGTATCGAAATTGCTCAGCGGCAGGGGTTTAAGACGTTTTGGCTCGGCGTCTGGGAGCGCAATTTACGAGCACAGGCTTTTTACGAAAAGTTTGGTTTTAAGCGAGTAGGCAGCCACAACTTTAAGGTGGGGAGCGACGATCAAATGGACCTAATCATGACTCGCTCGATCTGAGGTCATTATGTATATCCCGAAATATTTTGAAGAGTCTCGTCCTGAAGTCCTTCAGGAGGTAATCTCAAAGAACCCCTTCGCGATTCTTTGCATTCATGGAAAGAACGGTCTGGATGCCAATCACCTTCCCTTTGTAATGCAACCCGTTGAAGGCAAACTCGGTATCCTCCATTCGCATGTGGCTCGCGCAAATCCAGTATGGAGCGAGATAGCTGATGGAGACGAAGTGCTCGTTGTTTTTCGCGCTGGCCACGCTTACGTCTCGCCGAACTGGTACCCAAGTAAGGAACAATTCCACAATCAGGTGCCAACGTGGAACTACATTGTTGTTCACGCTCACGGCCGAGTTACGGTCAGAGAAGACGAAAACTACCTACGCGATGTGGTCACCCGGCTGACACAGATGCACGAAGCGCCACTTCCCCGACCTTGGAAGGTAACTGACAGCCCGAAAAAAGTGATTGATCCCATGTTGAAAGCCATCGTGGGTCTAGAAGTCGAAATCACCCGCCTCGTGGGTAAGTTTAAGCTTGGTCAGAATAAGGACATTCACGATATCCGAGGGGCAGCGGAAGCGTTAAAGCAGCAAGGCGAAGAAGTGATCAGCGAAGCCATGTTAAGAAGCGCGGAACAAAAAGATAAATAATTGTATCCCCGTTCCTTCCGTCCTACATCTTACGTAGCCCAGGTCTTTACAAGAGCCCAGTACGCCGAACGCATGGCGAGTCTAGTAACTCTCTTTCTCCCCATATAGTTGGCCCCGTCCCACTTTTTATTTTAAGACTCTTCGAACTTCTCGTCTTAGTTTGGGGACCAGATCCTTTTCGAACCAGGGATTTTTTTTAAGCCAAATATTATTCCTCGGAGAAGGGTGGGGTAACGGAAACTGATGGGGAGAGTACTGTTTCCACCTCTTAACCGTGTCGGTTAGGTCTCCGCTCGCCGTTTTGAGAAAGTGGCCCTGGGAGTAGGCGCCGATCAGAATCGTCAGTTTAACGTTGCTCAGACGATCTAAGACGGTGGCCATCCATTTCTCCGCGCACTCAGGCCGGGGCGGTAGGTCCCCCGACTTTCCCTTCCCCGGGTAGCAAAAGCCCATGGGAACAATGGCAAATAAGGAGTCATTGTAAAATTCTTCCTTAGTCACCCCTAACCAGTGCCGCAGGCGTTCGCCGCTGGCATCGTTCCAGGGCGTGCTACTATCGTGCGCCTTAGTTCCCGGCGCTTGGCCGCAGATCAAAATTTTTGAATTCTTGGAGAAGCTCAAGATTGGTTTCGGATCGAAGGGCAAGTGTTTTTCACATAGCGTACATTGCCGAATTTTTTTTAGGAGAGAGTCCATCAAGCCTTTCGTTCC
>JAIEOG010000237.1 GCA_019750655.1 bacterium | reverse complement strand
ATTTCGCTTGGCCACGCGTCTCTAAAAGAGAAAGCGCTGTGGCGAGAAGCGGAAGACAAGATAAAAGATCCGGTCGAATCATTTCAGAAGATCTGCGAAACGAAAGCGCCCTTCTCCTTCGATAAGGAAAGCTTTAAAGGGTGGGATTTTGAAGACGGATTTGTCGGGCATTGCGTAGGCATGGTGCGGGAACTCGAGTCGGCTTGCGAAGGATCCACCGAGGGAAAACAAGCTATCCAGAAGCAGGTTAAATCCCTGCAGTGTGCTCAGCGCGCGGAAGGCTCCCCCGAACGCCATGAATTAAAAAACGGAGCGCTCCGCTACACCGTGGCGAAGGGCAGCTACAACTCCAACGACACTGCTTGGGTGAATCGCAATATCGCCACCGCAAGCGGCACCCCGGAGCTCTCCCGCAAATGGGAAAACATTGCGACTGCCAATAGGAGCCAGCTCAACCAGCTAAACTCTAATTGTGAGACTAGTATTGGTTTCGAACTGGACCAGAAAAGCTTCCTAGCACGAACTGAGAGCCAAGCCGATGGATCGATGTGTTCCAGTGCCATTGAACTCGTCGAACGGCTCTGCCAAGAACCGCCTTCTCGAAAAGCTGTTGTCGGCAAGATCAAGAAAATCACGTGCCGCGCTACCCAGAAAGAGGGCCATGCTTTTGCGAGTCTCAGTGGCGGGAACTTAGTCTTCGATGTGGGCTACGACCGCTCTTCGGATTCCACAGAGCTCACGACTTGGCTAAAAGCCCATCTCTAAACGCTATTGCTTGGCCAGTCTTCGGCATTTCTTTTCACGCAGCCCGCTGAGCCACTTCTGCTCAAGCAGAAAGCCGCACGCATTTTCGGAGAAATAGGAGCCACCTTGATCGAGTGCTGCCAAGAGCGCTTCCTTTGATTCCCTGGCGCACACGGAAGCTAAGCCGCGCGCGAGGCCAAGCGGCTTCGCGTCAGGTTGGGAAAAGCCTGCGACGACGGCGCGGTGTAAGGGTTCTTCTTTGCAGATAGCCACTTTTTGCGTCTTCGCTGCTTCGCTATAAAAGGGCAGCGCGCCCACGATGTTTAACTTCAGCGATACGATGCGCGCCGCTTCACCCGCTTTATCCGGATGTGCGGAAACATACTCCTTCAGCCCTTGCGTACAAAAATCACCCGTATCGGAGTACTCAAAACAGCCTTCATACGCCTCCAACGTCAGGCCATTGCGCAAAGCCACGAACTCTTTGCCCTGCGCCAGGAAGGGGTAACGCGAAGCTAACACCCAAGCGCGGTAAGCCTTCATTCCGCCATTGGGCATGGATTTCACTTCCGCAGTTGCAGACTTTTCCACCCAGGTGTTCCACTGAGCATTTCGGCTTGCGGGCGCGACATCCTCGGCGTGCTCTAGAAGTTCTTTCCAGCTGTTGCTATCTGCTAGATGTTTCAAATCTTCCAGGGTGTAAGCCCTGTCCGTAGCGAAACTAACAATGGAAAGAAACACAAGGCCTGATAGGGCCAAACGTTTGAAAGTGAATGCCATCACGGCTCCCTCGATTAGAGTTTGTTTTCGAGCTCAGTCATTGCGAACTGAAACTGAGCGGGGCTTTCGACGGCGGTTCGGTAATTCAACGTACCGCCACCCACTTTTACAGAAGGCGTTTTGTCTAAACCGCAAACGACGGTTTTGACCTGTTCTTTAATAGC
>JAIEOG010000353.1 GCA_019750655.1 bacterium | reverse complement strand
TCAGCCACGACGGCGTGATGACCTCGAGCAAGTTTTACCCTTGCATCATCAAGACGGCGCGCCGTCTGACCTATAACCAGGTGCATGCCTTCTTCGAGGAAGACGCACAGACGGTAAAAGAGCTGAAGTCTCTCGAAAAACCCTTAACGGCGGCCTTGGCGCTCTACAAGAAACTCGACAAACAGCGGCAGCAGCGGGGTGTTCTGGATTTTGACTTGCCGGAGAGCAAGATCGAAGTCGACACCACGGGACGCCCGATCTCCGTTAAACGGGCGCCACGCTACGAATCCCACAAACTCATCGAAGAGTTCATGATTGCGGCTAACCGGGCCGTGGCGCGCCACCTGAAAGAAAAGAACGCGCCTTCTTTGTACCGTGTGCACGAAACGCCATCGACAGAAGCCCTCCAAGACCTCAACCAGCTCTTGAAGAACATGGGACTCTCGGGCCAGGTGACGCAGGTTACGCCAAGGGCGTTTGCCCAGGTGCTCGAGGCGACAGCCGAACTGCCGGCCGCCGCCACGGTGCATCAGGCGATTTTGCGATTGCAGAAGCAGGCGCGTTATATGCCTGACCCACGAGGGCATTTCGGCCTGGCGCTGGCGGATTACACGCATTTCACTTCCCCCATTCGGCGCTACCCAGACCTCGTGGTTCACCGCAGCTTGAAAGGGCTAAACGGAGGCCGCAGCGGCTCCGATGAGGATTACGAGGCCTTAGGCGAACACACGTCGAGCATGGAACGCCGCGCCACCGAAGCAGAGCGTTTCATCGTGCGGCGAAAACAGTGCTGGTACTTTCTGGATCGTGTCGGAGATTTTTACGAAGGCACCGTCAACGGCGTAACCAAGAACGGTGTGTTTGTGAGCCTTGGCGAAATGGCCGCAGAAGGGTTCATCCCGATGGAGTTCATGGATGGCTTTTGGGAAGTGGATGAACGCCATCTTTGCTTGCGGCGCAGACCGGGAAATGAATTGCTCCGCGTGGGAGATCCCATCCGTGTCCAAGTCATGAAAGTCTCAGTCGATGAAAACCAGATCACGTTAGGTAGAGCGGAAAAAGAAAACGAATGAAGTTTTTCTCCACAGCGAGCCAGCTCGGCACGGGTTTGAAGAACGCCGGGCGCGTACGCGAAATCCTCCGGGTTTTCGCTTCCCACGGCTTTGGAGATCTCGTTCACCGGATGCAGCTCACGCGCCTGCTGCCGACGCGCGTGAAAGAAAACCCGCGCTACCAAGAGATTCCCCTTCCCGAGCGCGCGCGCGCCGCTTTTGAGGAACTCGGGCCCTCGTTCGTAAAGCTTGGGCAAGTGCTCGCCACTCGCCCTGATTTGATTCCCGAAGCCTTTGTCGCGGAGTTCAGCAAACTCCAAGACAATGCGAACAGCATTCCCTTCGAAGAAATCCGCAAAGCGATTGAAAGTGAGCTTTCGGGAACGCTCGAATCGCTTTTCTCGTCGTTTAGCCAAGAACCTATGGCAGCGGCGTCCATCGCTCAGGTGCATGCGGCTACTCTCCCCACCGGCGAAAAGGTCGCCGTAAAAGTACAGCGGCCTGGCATTGAGCGCCAGGTGCAGACCGACATCGCTATTCTGCGTTGGCTCGCGGGAGTGCACGAGCGCACGGTGCCCGAGTCCAAGACATTCAATCCTACAGGACTCGTCGAAGAATTTTTCCGAACCATC
>JAIEOG010000431.1 GCA_019750655.1 bacterium | reverse complement strand
GCCCGCGGTTTTCGGCGCGCCATTATTTCTCCAGCGTAACACAACAGGCGCTACATGAATGCGGTGGTGCGTCACGGTGTGCGTGTGCGTATCGAGAAGTTCCCCTGTGGCTCCTTGCGTTGCAGCTTCGATGGCGGCAGGGAGCTTTCGTGAAGTCGGGGCTTCTACGCGCGGGAAATCCCAAAGGCCCGACCACCAGCTCTTTTGCGGGTTTTGGATGAGCCAGAGTTTCCCACGGCGTTCGTGGACCAGAGGCGCCCACCATAGTTTTACGGCCTTACGGCGTGGCGCACGGACGGGAAACGCTTCAGGTGTTTGGAGCGCGAAAGCCTGGCAACCCGATTTCAAAGGGCAGAGACCACAGCGTGGGTTGGCTTTTGAGCAAACGGTCGCCCCCAATTCCATAAGCGCTTGGTTGAACACACGCGGAGATTCCGCAGCGCCAACCCACTCTGCGGCTTTCCGCCAGAAAAACTGGCTTGCGGCTTTTGTTTCCAGAGAGTCCTTCAGCGCAAAGTAGCGGGAAAACACTCGCTGCACATTGCCGTCGACGAGTGGCACAGCAAGATCATACGCAATACTTAAAACCGCGCCGGCCGTATAAGGCCCGACTCCAGGAACGGCGAGCGCTTGTTCGCGCTCGCGGGGAAAATGGCCGTTGTGATTTTCCCTGATATAGCGCGCGCCCTTTTGTAGATTGCGTGCGCGCGAGTAGTAGCCCAGCCCTGACCAGAGGTGTAGGACGTCTTGCTCCGGAGCCTTAGCCAGCGCCTTGAGATTCGGAAAACGCGCCAAGAATCGCTCGTAGTAGGGAATGACCGTGACGACCTGGGTCTGCTGGAGCATGATCTCGGAAACCCAGATGGAGTAAGGATCTTGGGTTTGGCGCCAGGGGAGGACTCTGGCCATGCGGCCATACCAGCCGCATAATTCCGAAACGGCCTTCTTTTCCGCTATGGTAACGATCGAACCCATCCCGTTGTTGAAAGATAATTATGCTTACCTCGTCTTTCACGGCAAGCAAACCCTGGTGATTGATCCTTCGGAAGCTGCGGGAGTCTTGAGACGCGTTGAGGAGCTGGGGCTAGAGGTCGCCGCTGTTTTGAATACGCACCACCATTGGGATCATGTGAACGGCAACGAGAGCATTGCAGCGAAATTCGCATGCCCCGTTTATGGGCCGGTGGGAGATCGCGATCGCATTGCCGGTTGGACGAACCCGCTCGAAGACGGACAGACGCTAACTCTCGCCGGCACCCGCTTGGAGGTTTTGTCGATCCCTGGACACACAAGCAACCATGTGGCGCTCTACTTGCCGGATCAGCGAGCTGTTTTTACCGGGGATACACTTTTCCTGCTGGGGTGTGGGCGCCTTTTCGAAGGCACTCCGGAGCAAATGTTTCATAGCTTGAAGCGCCTGTCCGCGCTTCCGGCAGATACGCGCGTGTATTGCGGCCATGAATACACTTTGTCCAATGGCGCATTCGCAGAGAGCTTGGGGGCGGCGCCCGGGCTCCTGGAGCGACTAAAATCGGAGAAAGAAAAAAGGGACCGTGGTTTACCCACAGTCCCTGGAACGATTCAGCAGGAAATCGCGACAAACCCGTTTTTGCGGGCGCCGGATGTGAAATCTTTCGCCGACTTGCGCCGAGCGAAAGACATCTTTTAGTTCACGCCGAGAAG
>JAIEOG010000077.1 GCA_019750655.1 bacterium | reverse complement strand
TGCCAGGTCCTCATGCGACGACGAGCTCCAAGCCCGGAGACTCGAACGCTTCTCCAGGATTCCAAAACTGTTTACCCACAAACGCGAGCCCAATTCCCGCGTTGGCCGCGCCGGGATTGATATCTGCGGCGACTAAAACGGCGGCCGTCTTGCCATCCCGCTCAAAGGTCAGTGGCAGTGATTCCGGGTTCAGGCTGCCCGACCATTTTACCCGAACGAGCTTTCGATTGACCTGCCCGTAGGTGAAAATTCGTTCAATGACTTCCTGCCCAGGGTAACACCCTTTACCGCGATCGACGGCGTCTTCTAAACCTGCTTCGAGAAGCATCGTTTGCGCCGCCAATTCGCGGCCCACGCGCGGCAGCCCGACCTGCATCCGCAAGTATTCGTAGAGCCGTTCGCCGACGAGGGGATGCCCCTGATCCCGCCAATGCTGCATACTCGCCTCTGCCTGAGTGCGCGGCAAGACGACCCATTCCAAACCGGAAACGCGAGGGTCTGGCCAGTGTGCAGCCACGGAGCCAGGATCAAAACCTTTCACGGCAAAGAGCGCCCAATCTGCGCTGCAATCCGTGCACTCGAGTTTTTCCGCAAAGTGCATTTTCTCGATGTGCTCTGCGAGTGCGGCTTTTTGTTCGGGGCCGACCCAGAGGCGAAAGCTGTCTTTGCCGTTGGACTGAAAAAAGCCGAGAGAAACAACGCCCGAGCGACCCGTGAGAAATGCCCCCAGCCGCGTGCGCGCTGGATCCCACGACTTAAAATTCAATGTGGAAAGGCGGTTGAGAAAATCCCAAGCATCGGGGCCGGTGAGCCGCAAACAGGCCCACGAGCTAAAATCAAAAAAGGCGCCCCCCGAAAGCGCTGTGGCGTCTTCAGCGTAGCCCGCAGCCTCCCAGGCGACTCTCCAGCCGCTTTCTTCACGGGTTTTAAAAGGAGCGGTGTGTGCTAGGCCGAGCGCTTCTTGCATGTTGGGCACTCACAAAGCTGTCGCAAAGAATCGAAAGTATAAAAGCCGGTATCGTGCCCGTCCGACCAGGTGAAACGCAGAGCGTAGCGACCGACGGACTCGATCTTCTTGGGCGCGATTTCCGCAGGCACCTTGGAGTCGTCGAGGATCTTTTTACGCGTCCATTCATCGACACAGTGGGCGCACCGGCAATTCAGCCGTACATTGCGCACGCGGTAGAAGGCGTTGTGGCCATCGTTCCAAACGATGCCCATCGTTCCTGGCCCCAACTGCTTTAAACCGACTGGAACGAGATCCATTAGCGCCACTCCAAGCTCAAAGGTTTAAAGCCCGTTTCGCGTTGAGCCGCTAACTGCTCAATCACTTTTCCGGAGATTCTTTGGAACTCCAAAGCAACTGGCGAACCTGGGTGCTCGGCAACGAGCGGCATACCCGCATCGCCCGTTTCGACGACTTGAGGATCTAACGGCAACGAACCGAGGTACGGCACGCGGAATTCTTCTGCCAGGCGGCTCCCGCCTCCATGCCCAAACACAGAGCCGGACATGTTTTCGACGACTCCCAGCAACGGCACTTTCACGTTCTGGAACATCATCATGCCTTTGCGAGCATCGGCGAGACTCACGGCTTGCGGAGTCGTCACAATCACAGCGCCCGTCAGAGGTGCGTTTTGGCTTATGGTCAGCTGCGCATCGCCGGTTC
>JAIEOG010000439.1 GCA_019750655.1 bacterium | reverse complement strand
GGATCGATAGGGAGGAGAGCCAAGATGTTTCAACTGAGTGCAAAAGGCTTGGAATTCGTAAACAAAGAGCTGGCTCGCTACGAGAGCAAATATTCTGCGATCATTCCCTCTCTGTATAAGGCTCAGGAAGAAAATGGCTGGATCAGCCCAGAGGTTCTCGAGCACCTTTCGAAAGTGATGGGAATCCCCATCGCGCATATTGAAGAAGTGGCGACCTTCTACACGATGTTCAATAAGCAACCTGTGGGCCGCCATCACGTCCAAGTTTGTACGAACATTACATGCTCGATGAAAGGGGCGCGCGAAATCTTGCGTCACTGCTGTGAAAAGTACAACGTCGCCATAGGGGAAAAAACCGCTGACGGTCGTTTTACGTTTTCGAATGCAGAGTGTCTGGGTTCTTGCGACACCGCATGTGTCGCTCAAATTGGCGATAACTACTATGAGGGCATCAATTCCGATGGTGATATGGATCGATTGCTCGAAAAATTTAAATAATTGCAGTTTAGAATTTAGGATTGGATAGCTGCAACGGATGTTGCGAGTTTTGGGAGACAACTGTGGCTGAATCGAGACTACTGACGGAACACTACTCTAAGGATGAATTTAAAACTATCGCAGGCTACCAAAAGTTTGGTGGTTACGAAGTTTTAAAGAAAGCTCTCAAAATGAAGCCCGAGGATATCGTCGAAGAGGTGAAAAAATCGGGTCTTCGTGGCCGCGGGGGAGCGGGCTTTCCGACGGGAACAAAGTGGAGCTTTCTTCCAAAGAATGGCGAACCTCGTTATCTTCTTTGCAACGCCGACGAAGGCGAGCCGGGGACTTTTAAAGATCGCAAGATGATGGAGCGAGCGCCTCACCAATTGATCGAAGGGATGATCATTTCAGCCTTCGCGATTGGTTCAAAGAAGTCCTACATTTACGTGCGCGGTGAGTACGATGAGTCGATCCGCACTCTGGAAAAAGCGGTGAAGGAGGCCTACGAGGCGGGAATGCTGGGAAAAAATATTTTGGGCTCGGGGTTCGATCATGATTTGGACGTTTACCGCGGAGCTGGCGCCTACATTTGCGGAGAAGAGACAGGAATGATTTCCTCTCTGGAAGGACTGAAAGGTCAACCGAAACTGAAGCCTCCGTTTCCTGCGGTTCAGGGATACCTCCGAAAGCCGACGATCGTGAACAATGTGGAAACGTTGGCTGCTGTGAAATATATCATTCGCGATGGGGCCGCGGCTTACCGCAAATATGGAACAGAGAAATCCGCGGGCACGAAGTTGTTTTCCGTGAGCGGCGACGTCAATACTCCGGGAACTTATGAGGTTCCGCTCGGGTACCCTTTAAAAGACTTAATAGAAAAAGAGTGCGGTGGTCTCAAGGCAGGGCGGAAACTCAAAGCCGTGATTCCTGGCGGCTCCAGTGCTCCCGTGTTGACGGCCGATGAAGCTTACCGCGCAACTATGGATTATGAATGTTTGGCTCAAATGGGGTCGATGCTTGGGTCGGGAGCGGTCATCATTATTGACGACAGTCATTGTATGGTGGATCTCCTGAAGGTGATCTTACACTTCTACCACCACGAGAGCTGTGGACAGTGTACACCCTGCCGTGAAGGAACGGGGTGGCTCGACAAAACCATCAGCCGAATTATCTCTGGTCAAGGCC
>JAIEOG010000324.1 GCA_019750655.1 bacterium | reverse complement strand
GGATGATGACAATGCCTTTGAGCAGGTGAACTACTCGGCCACTGACTTCGTCGAACGCGCCACAGAAGCCTTTGAGCGGTACGCCGATCGCGATCAGAGCCCGACTACCCAAGCGCGCAAAGCGCGGTACCAGGATTTTGTCTTGAAGCATGCAGCTCTGGCGACTGCAGCGGCGTTAGCCGTGCCGCATGCACCTAAAAAAACACTGTCCAATCAGCACTGAATGCAGGCGTTGAGAAGTCGGTGAGAAACCCGACTTGCGTATCTACGAGAGCGTGATCGATCCACACGCGCAGGGGCATGCTGAGCGTCCATTGCCCCCAAGCCGGCATCCGAAACCCCACACGTGGCCCGAGAGAGAGCATGATGTTTTCGCCCAAGAGCTCCGGGCGTACTGCTTGGTTCCAGCTGAGGAAACCTCCCACCACAAGGTGGCCGTTGCCTACCGCAAAGACGCGAGAGCTATTGAGTGAGCCAATGAGGTAGTCGTGGCTTCGGTCGAAGGATAGGAAAAGGCTGACCGCAGCGCGGAAATCCCACGGGACTGTGGCCGTTGGAAGAACCCCGGTTGAAAGAGAAAACTGCCAATAAATCGTGCCTTGGGGGTAGAAGGGCAAAAGGCCCAGTCCCAAGCGCCCGTAAATCCCACCCGGTGTCGCGTGGTAGCGCGCGATTTCTGCACCCAGGTTTCGAAATTCTCCCGAGAGCCCAGTCTGCATTTCTACGCCGGAGGCGCCCACCCCTAAAAAGTCTCTCTGCGCGGCGCGGACGCGCAACTCTACGACACGCAGGTCGGCCACTGCCTGGACCTGGGTCGCGAATGCGTCGGCATAGTTGTAAGTCCCTAAACCAATCTGGTGACGGTAGTCTTCGGTCGGAGTGGGCTCGGGTGGTGTTGCAAACTGTTCGAAGTACCAAATTCTGCGGACAGACGCTTCTGAACCGCTAGCCCAGCACACAAGAAGTATCGCCAAAACCCAGAGGCTCTTCTTGCCCCCAGCGGCGGATTTTCTCGTGCAATGTGGATTTCGCAATTCCAAGCTCTTTAGCTGCTTTCTTCTTATTGCCGTGGCAACGCCGAATGCGGTCGATGATAACGCGCTTTTCTATATCTGCCAAAGAACTGTCGGTCAGCGAAGGCTCCGGGCCCTCCATTATCGCCTGAGAAAAGCTCTTCTCTTCATCCAAGAGCGCCTGGAGCGAAGGCCCGCTGATACGGCCCCGGCACCGTGCTACGGCTCGGAGCAATACGTTGCGCAGCTGGCGGATATTGCCAGGCCAATGGAACTGGCCGAGAAGTCCCAATACGGACTCATCAAATTCGACGCTGTGTTGGCGCAGAAAACCACGGGCGATAAGCCCGATGTCTTCTAACCGCTCACGCAATGCTGGGACTTGGAGGGTCAAGACACTCAAACGCTCATAGAGATCGAGGCGGAACGCGCCCTTGCCGACTGCGGATGGCAGGTCCACGTTGGTCGCGGCCACGAGCCGAGTGCGCACCATCTCGTACTTCGTGGAACCGAGTGATCGCACTTCGCCCTGATCTAACCACCGCAAGAGTTTGACCTGCGTCTGAAGATCGAGTTCCCCGACTTCATCTAAAAACAGGGTTCCCCCATGGGCCGAACGGATTAA
>JAIEOG010000273.1 GCA_019750655.1 bacterium | reverse complement strand
GGCGCGGGCAAAGTCGGTTGGGAAGTAGACTCCGATGCAATTGACGTCGGCGTATCCTCCACAGCGACTGTCCACGATGGAAATTGGCACCATATCGTCGGCACTTGGGCCGCGGCTAGCGGTGCTGCCGTCGCGCCGTCGCAGTTTAAGATCTATATCGATGGCGCACTGGCTACGGTGACCACAGGAACGACGAGCAGCGCCACTTCGCCTCTGACGGGTTTCGACACAGCCCGCATCGGCCACCATGCAGCGTGGGGGACGTACCTCAGTGGAACGATCGACGAGGTAGCGGTGTACCACACAGAACTCTCCGCTAGCCGCGTGCTCGCGCACTACCAAGCCCGCCTCGCGACAGCTTGCTACTCCACCACAGCACTTGCGAATGGGACTTGGGCATTGCTGACGGGAGTGTTTTCCTCTGCTGGGCCGACGCTACAGTTTTATGTGAATGGTTCTCTCGAATGTACGATCACGAACTCTGGCGCCGCCTACACGGGTAGCGTGAACCCTCTGGCCATCGGCGCCGCGGTCGTTGCTCCCAACACTCCGACGGCAGGGACGTACTGGAAGGGTTCCGTAGGCGATGCCCGCACGTACACGAACGCGCTTTCTGCAGGCGCTGTCGGCACTAACTACAGCGCGACTTCCTCGCGCTTCCCTTAACCCACATGGCGCTCGGGCTTTGCCTCGACGATCGCAAGCGGTTTCTCCGCGGGCCCTGCGAGTACTTTGCCGTCGCATTGGAAACGCGAACCATGGCACGGGCAATCCCAAGTCGTTTCGCTCTCGTTCCAACGGACCAGGCACCCCATGTGGGTACAAACCGCGGAGACAACATGGAGTTTACCCTTTTCATCGCGTGAACAAGCGACTGTTTCGCCACCGTATTTCCCGACGACGCCGTGGCCTTTGGCTACTTTCGCTGGGTCGATTTCTGGGTACTGCACGAACTTATCTTTGATGAAGCAAACCGGGTAATCGATGTTCTCCTTCACATAGTTCCAAGCACCACCGGCGTGTACCGTTTTGCGGTGAGGCGAAAAGAGCTCCGCCCACAGACTGATACGGCCCATCACCCAATCAGCCGCCATGTGTCCGGCGAGCACTCCGAAGGTGATTCCATTGCCACAGTAGCCCGTTGCGACGAATTGGTTAGGCGCTATTTCGCCGATGAGTGGCAAGCCATCAGGCGTCTCCACCACTTGTCCCGACCAGCGTGAATCAATAACCGCTTCTGGCATCAAGGTTTTCAAATGGCGCTCAAGTTCCTGGAAATGCGCTTCGGTATCGGTTTCTTGGCCTGTCTTGTGATCTCGGCCTCCGAAAATGGCATAGTCTTCCGTTTCTCCGCGGTCGATCCGTAAATAGTAGTAGGGATCCGCCGTGTCCCAAAAGGAAGCTTCGGGATACCGACGAGGCGGAATGCGCGCGCCGATAACATAAGAGCTGTAAGAGGCGAGCTTTGTCTGGAAAAGCGTGGCCGCTATAACACTGTTTGCCCCTAGGATAGGGACATTGGTTGCGATGATCACGCGTTTTGCTCGGATCTCCCCCCCATTACAAAGCACAATCGGTGGATCGGATTCGATGGAAGTCACCTCGGAGTTTTCAAAAACAT
>JAIEOG010000348.1 GCA_019750655.1 bacterium | reverse complement strand
TTTCCAAAAGATCTTTGACGTTCAAATAAACAAACCCAAAACCTTGGCTCTTATCTCGGCTCGCCATCCACTACCTCCAACTAACAGCATTTCGCATTTCGGGCCTCAGGGCCGCCCGGGCGTCCGTAGGAGCAAAAGAGCAAGGGCTGTGCCACGGAAGGCTTGCATACGGCTGGGGAATTATCCTTTGAGGACAGGCTCTTAGGCGGTTTTTCTAGTGTGCACTTTGAGGTTTCCACGGCGCCAGAGCCACTTCGGGCGACCCGCTGACGCGAATTGTCGTTTTTAAGCGAAAAAGCCGTTCAATGCACTCTCGCAGAATACCGATAACGACAATGAGTCCGTGTGTTTGGTTTGTCCTAGGTGAGGGGGCCGAGTGTCCGTGAGTGCCGACACTTTAAAAATTTCAAAAGGGGGCGATCGCCTGCTGATCGCGCTCGCGCTGCTTTTCTTCACCATGGCTCTTTACGGGTTGGTGAATTACCAGCCGTTCTACGAAGGCCCCGCAGGATTGGTTTCGGTGGGGCAGGTGACTGTGCAGGGGAAGCTGCGGCGCCGGCATGCAGGATCGCTCGCCTGGTCGGAGATTGAAGGCGAGGGGCAGATCTTTTTGCGCGATCTCGTTTACACTCCGCCTGGCGTCGTCGCTGAAGTGACGGGCACAGATGGCAAGACGATGACGTTGCCGCAAGATTCTCTCGTGCAGTTCGACGAAGTCACAGTGAGCAACTTGGAAATCACGCTGCGTGAAGCTGCGGAGCCCAAGCGCCAGGTATTCCGTTTGATCCCTCTGCCTAAGGCGCAGCGCTCGGCCGCGTTGCCCGATCCGATTGGGTTGGAAATGCTCTACACAGACGTCGCGAAGAACTGGCAGAAGTACAGCGGCCGGCGCGTGAACTTGGATCGCGTGCGCAAAGTGGCTGCCGCTCAAGACTTGGTTTTCGACAAGGTCCGGGATTTTGAACTTCTGCTGCATTACCCGCACCCGAAGCAAGAAATCCCGTACGCCCGCGATAATTGGGTAAAGATGGCCTGGAGCCCGATGCCCGTACAAGGGTTGCGCTACCAAGTCGAAGTCAGTGTGGGCGATCAGTTTGCGAAAAAAGTCCCGTACGAATCAGGCACGAATTACCTGGAAGTGCAGTTTGAAAAGCCGGGCCGCTATTTCTGGCGCGTTACGGCGAATGCGGGAGATGGCCAAGTCGCTTCGGAAACTCGCGAGTTCACGCTCAAAGCCGTTCGCAAGGAAGACATCATGCGCGACGTCTCGGCGAAGCGGTTCGACCAGTACCACGTAGACGTTTCTCGGACTCAGGATTTTACCGACATTGTTAGTCAGCGTGGGGCGAATCGCCCCGAGTGTTCAACGTATGGGCTTTCGGCGGGGGTGTATTACTGCCGCGTGAAGAAAGACGCCAAGGATCGATCGCCGATGCGTAAATACCGTTTCGAGGTGAAATAGAATGAAGCCTCTTTGGAAAGTATTGCTACTAGCGCTGTGGATTAGTGCAGGTGCCTTTGCTGGTGATGACCACGATCACGACACACCCGCCGCCACAGCAGCTCCGCACCGGCCCACGGGTGGCCGCCCCGATCCGCGCGCCAAAGCGGCACG
>JAIEOG010000407.1 GCA_019750655.1 bacterium | reverse complement strand
GCATTTCAGATTGCTTGGAAACTCTTTCACGCCCGCTGGAGCTTGAGCCGCCAGCCGGAGAGACGACCACGCATCCTGTTCCTCGCCGACAGGAACATTCTGGCGAACCAGGCTTACAACGCCTTTTCCGCCTTTCCCGAAGATGCATTGGTCCGGATAGAACCATCAGACATCCGAAAAAAAGGGAAAGTGCCGAAGAACGGAAGCCTGTTCTTTACGATCTTTCAAACCTTCATGAGCGGCCCGCCCAAGGATGGCAAGCCGTCGCCCTACTTTGGCGAATACCCGCCGGATTTCTTTGATTTTATTGTGATCGACGAGTGCCATCGAGGCGGCGCGAGCGACGAAAGCAACTGGCGCGCCATCCTCGAATATTTCGCCCCAGCGGTTCAATTGGGCCTCACCGCCACGCCTAAGCGTAAAGATAATGTGGACACCTATGCCTACTTCGGTGAGCCGGTTTATATCTATTCGCTCAAGGAAGGCATCAACGATGGCTTCCTCACGCCCTTCCGTGTTAAGCAGATTCAGACCACACTCGACGAGTATGTTTTCACTTCTGACGATATGGTGGTGGAAGGGGAGATCGACACAGGGAAGCGTTACGAAGAAGCAGATTTTAACCGGAACATCGAAATCCGCGAGCGGGAGAGGAAGCGGGTGGATATTTTCCTGTCGCAAATCAATCAGAACGAAAAGACGCTGGTCTTTTGCGCCAACCAAGCCCATGCGCTGCTAGTCCGTGACCTCGTCAACCAACTCAAAACGAGCAAAGACCCGAATTTCTGCCAGCGCGTCACCGCCGACGATGGAGGCATTGGCGATCAACACCTCCGCTCTTTCCAAGACAACGAGAAAACCATCCCGACGATCTTGACCACATCGCAGAAACTTTCCACGGGCGTGGATGCCCGCAACATCCGCAACATCGTTTTGATGCGCCCGATCCATTCCATGATTGAATTCAAGCAAATCATCGGACGCGGTACCCGGCTGTTTGACGGGAAGTATTACTTCACGATTTACGACTTCGTGAAGGCGCACCTGAACTTCCAAGACCAGGAATGGGACGGCCCGCCCCAGGAAGAAGCCCCATGCCCCAAATGTGGCCAGCGGCCTTGTGCCTGCGAATTAAAGCCACCGAAACCGTGCGATGTCTGCAGCAAATCGCCATGCGAATGTCCGAAAGAGCCATGCCCGAAGTGCGGCAAAATCCGCTGCATGTGCCAGAAAAAGCAAAAGGTGAAGGTAAAGCTTGCCGACGGTAAGGATCGCACAATTCAGCACATGATGATGACGACCTTCTGGCATCCTGACGGAACACCCATGAGCTCCCAGCAGTTTATGGGACTCCTCTTTGGCAAGGTGCCGGACTTCTTCCACAACGAAGAAGAGCTTCGGGCCCTCTGGAGCGTGCCCGACACCCGCAAGAAGCTCTTAGAAGGTCTGGCAGAGAAGGGATTCGGCCGCGACCAACTTGCCGAGATGCAGAAATGCATCGACGCGGAAAAAAGCGACCTTTTTGATGTCTTGGTGTATGTAGCTTACTCCAAAGCACCTAAAACACGAGAGGTCCGGGCTGCCCATGCTAAG
>JAIEOG010000329.1 GCA_019750655.1 bacterium | reverse complement strand
CGCGACCGCCAGGCACGGCCACCTTCAGCCAGCACCCCACCCAATTCAAAAGCCTTCGGGGTACGGAAATCTCTGTTCCCGGCGGCGCGCCCCTTGTGGCCTCCGGCGTTTAGGACTAAACGGCGCGCCGCCGGGGCACTCAGGATCTGGCAATCTATAACTTCCCGGTTTTGGTCTTGTACAAATCCGCGCCACATGCTAATTTGATAAAAATTCAGTGGCGGTCAAGTTCATGGCTTACAGCAAAGACATCGAGATCAAAATGCAAAGGCTCTTTTCCAGGTTGTCGGAGAAGGAGCAGCGAGGTTACGCCGCCGTGGAGGCCGCCAAACTTGGCCATGGCGGAACCGAGTATATCGCCGGACTCTTCCGAGTCGATCCGAAAACGATTCGTCGCGGTCTTGCGGATCTAGAGCTGGAGGAAGACCCCTCTCCCGGACGGGTGAGGAAAAAAGGGGCGGTCGAAAAGACATAGCCAGCGAACAGGCTGAAGTAGAGAAGTCCTTTCTCTCTCTACTTCAAGAGTACACTGCCGGGGACCCAATGCGCGACGGTGTTCTTTGGACGAACCTTTCGCGCCGTGAAATCAGCCGAAAGCTTGCCGAACTCGGAACTCCAGCAAGCAGAGCAACCGTGCGCAAACTGCTCAAAAAGCATGGACTGGGACAACGGAAAGCTCAAAAGAAGAAAGCGCTGGGAAGCCACCCCGATCGAGATGCTCAGTTTCAAAGCATCGCTAGGATCAGGGATTCTTATATGGAAGCCGGAGACCCTGTCGTTAGCATGGACTCCAAGAAGAAAGAGCTCGTAGGAAACTTCGCCCGCGAGGGCCACACCCACACGCAGGTTGGTATCGAGACGCTCGACCACGACTTTCTCAGCGCGGGTGTCGGCAAGGTCACCCCTCACGGGATCTTAGACCTAACGAAAAACATCGGATACATCCACCTAAACATGAGCAATGATACCAGTGCATTTTGCTGCGATAGCCTGGCCCACTGGTGGGAAGGCCATGGGGTCCACCATTATCCAGGAGCAAAAAGACTTCTGATCCTTTGCGATGGTGGAGGAAGCAACGCCAGCAGCCGTTACGTTTTTAAGGAATCCCTGCAGGCGTTGGCCAACCGACTTGGATTGGAGATTCGAATAGCCCACTACCCGCCTTACTGTTCCAAGCACAACCCGATCGAGCACCGACTGTTTCCTCACATCACCCGCGCCTGCCAGGGGGTGGTCTTTCGCACAGTTGAGGTTGTCAAAGAATACATGGAAAAGGCCTACACCAAGACTGGCCTCAAAGTCGTCGTCGACATCCTGGACGGCACCTATCAGACAGGGATAAAGTGTGCGGAAGGCTTCCAGAAAACAATGCAGATCGTGTTTGACAAAATGATGCCCAGGTGGAACTACAAGGCGATTCCGCAATGACATTTTAGCGGGAAGTTATTCTTGGCCAGATCCTTACCGTAGAAGAACTTCGCAAACGGAAGGGTTGGACTGTTAGCCAACTCGGCCGTGCCACCGGTCTAGACCGGCGTCTCCTAACAGACCTCGAACGCGGGATCGCGTTAGCTAAAC
>JAIEOG010000204.1 GCA_019750655.1 bacterium | reverse complement strand
TCCCATTCCGACTGGATCGGCCATTTCAATATGAAGCGCTTTTGGAAGAGTTTCCAAATCTTCATTGGGAAAATACAGAGACAGTGTTCGATTTGGAGTCGGCCCCGTACCAGCAAGTACACCGCTCAACCGGATGTCTGCTTCGTAATCCTTGACTCGCACATGGATCCAGTCTGCCGGCACGCGCTGATTCATCCACCTGATATTTCCGGTTCCCGGGTCGAAAATTTTATAGGCAATGCGCGGCTCCGCAGAACAGCCAACCACGAAGACACCACCATACTTAGCCGCCACCTCGATCAGGGCATCTGAACGCGATGCGCTAAGCGCCAGATCGAAGGCGAGGTCAAGCCGGAACGAGAATGAGGGTTGAGGCTCGCTGTGCTGCATCGCCAGCAAGCTGAGCCCAAAAATGGAGGCAGCGATTGCATTTCTCATAACTACCTGCTTTGGAAACTGCGTTGCGGTGTTGCGACGAGGAACCCGATTACAGTGCATGACGCTGGCCCAGGAATATTCGTTACGTTCATGCACATGAAAAAAACGATTGTCTATTTTTCTATTGTTTTCAATGGTTTAAGATGTTTTTCTGTCAACACATTAACTTATCAAACTGATTTCTCATTGACACCGTGCAATCTCTATAACTAATCTCAGGTCTTAGGGTTGCGTCAAATCGCGACTATGGATATCACTTCCCTTAGCCCGGCCATGAAACTGCGGGAAAGCCGAAGACTTCTTTTCGATCTCAATTCGGAAGGTGGTCAACTTGCCGTTGGGGACTTTATTTCGCTAGACCAGGCAGCAAAGCTGTATGGTATTCCTCGTAATGTTGCTCGCGATCTGTTCGGCATTCTCACCCGCGAAAAGATTCTGGTGAATGAAGGCCGCGCCGGCCATAGAGTTCTCCGAATTCCAGCTCCTCACGACGACAAGGGCCTTTCAATTCATTTCGTACTCACCCTCTCGTATATCGATTTCCTCACTCGCCTCTTGCACGAACTGAACTCCGCCTTTGATGTAAGGGGTCGTAGTATTCGCATTTCCTTCACAAACGAAAACGATGATGGGGAAACTGACTTGGTCGCCTCTTGCCTTTCGGAAGGCTCGTTGGTCGTTTGGATTCCCAGCAAACGGATAACCAGCTCAAATCGCCTGTTTTCTCAGCCTCTATCAAACCTCTTCATATTCGATTTCCATCTGGATTTTTCTCGAGAGCTCGCCGTCGATAATCCCCCAGTGTTTTCACTTGGTAGGTCAGCCGAAGGCCTCGGAGAACAGGCGGTGTGCCTTCTGTTTTTGACTTTGGCCAACATGATGCGAAGGAAGCCTCGCTATAAGCTTGAGGAAGCAATCGATCAGTTACCTAGCCCCCCTTTTTCGAGACTCTTTGACAATGTGTTCCTTCTTGGCGATGGAGCGGATCCCAGTTTTGTCAACTTCGTTTCTGGCTATAGAAAGGCCCTGCTAAAGCAGGCACTACCTTGGGACCAACGCTTGGTTGTCAAATCGGTTGACCCCGCAGTTCGTGACTTCGATCTACACCGGGAGCATCTCGGATCCACAGCTCGATTT
>JAIEOG010000290.1 GCA_019750655.1 bacterium | reverse complement strand
CAACCGCGTGGAATCGCTGGGCCGCATCACCAAAGAGATCCAAGACCTCCTCCCGAAGGTGAGTCTGGAAGCCGCCCATGGGCAGATGGACGGTGAAGTGCTCGAGCAGAAGATGCTCACTTTCTACAAAGGCGATGCGCAGATCCTTGTGTGCACGACGATCATCGAGTCGGGCTTGGATATTTCTCGCGCGAATACGATCCTCATCGACCGCGCTGATTGCCTGGGGCTCGCCCAGCTCTACCAGCTTCGTGGGCGTGTAGGCCGCTCCGATCGCCGCGCCTATTGTTACTTGCTCACCCCGGGCGAGAACGCCATGACCCAGGATGCGAAAGAGCGCCTCCAGGTGCTGCAGCGGTATTCGGAGTTGGGTGCCGGTTTCCAAATCGCAAGCCACGATCTAGAAATCCGCGGAGCAGGCGATCTTTTGGGTAAAGATCAATCAGGCCATATCACGGCCGTCGGTGTGGACCTGTATTTCGAACTTCTCGACGAAGCCGTACGGCAGATGCAAGGCGAGCCGGATAAAGTGGAAATCGAGCCTGAGATTACGTTGAAAATCCGCGCCAGTTTCCCCATGGAATATCTCCCCGATATCGGCGAGCGGGTAGTTTTGTACCGCCGCCTTTCGAGTGCCGAGACCGAAGAAGAGATTGCCGAAATCGAAACCGAAATCCGCGATCGCTTTGGCGCTCCACCCGAAGAGGTCATGAGCCTTCTTGGATTGATGCGCATCAAGGTGTACCTCAAGCTTCTGCATGTCACTCGGATGAGCTGTGGGCCGAAGCGTACGTCGTTGCAGTTTGCTGAAACCACGCCCGCGAGCCCCGAAAAACTCGTAAAGCTCGTACAAAAGCACCCTGATTCTTATTCCATCACGCCAGACCAGAAACTTGTTTTCAACGCTGCGGCCCCGGAATGGCCTGAGCAGCTCAAACAAGTGCAGAAAATAGCTGTGTTGCTCGGCGTCGAAAAAGGGATCTGATAGAATTCCCCGCAGGGGGATTCATGGAACCGACCAACCGCAATGAGCCGCGTTTTCATCAACAGGAGCTGACGACACTCGTCGACCTACAAAGGTTTCTCCTCGATGAAATCGCCCAAGGGGAAACGCCCTCGGACTTGAGCAGGGCCTTCATGCCGCTGACGGATGGTTTGGGAATCCAGTCTACGGGAACGCCGCAGGCCGCGGGAGCGAGCCGCGCGCCCACTATCCCCAGCTTGGAAGAAGCGGTAACGGAATACCGCGCTGTGCGGGCGCCCGCCGCCCAGCCCATGGCACAGACCCCGACGACCCGTATCGCGGAAGCTTTGTTCGAGAGTGTGCCGGAAGAAGAAACGGCCACGGAAGCCACGGAGTCGCTCCCTATTGAGCCGCCTCCGGTCCCCGTGCCCCCCTTGTTCCGACGTTTTCTCGCGGGGTTTGTGGATCAAGCGTTTGTGTTGATGGCATGGGCTCTCGCCATGGCCATCACTTCCAATGCGCTGTCGACGGGGCCCGCGGGTTTGTTGAAAAGCCTGACTAACCCGGTGTTCCTGCAGTCCGCCATCCTGGAATTTGCCATCATCTGGGGC
>JAIEOG010000399.1 GCA_019750655.1 bacterium | reverse complement strand
GGCACCCGGGCTTGCCAGAATGCTAAGACCGCCCAATGCACGATCCTTCGCTATTACCCGTAGATCGCGTGCTCCTTTATGAGTCCCTCATCGGTGGTTTGCCTGACGCGATTGCGGTTCTGGATCTAGACGGCAAGATTCTTTGTTGGAATTCTGCCGCGGAAACTATTTTTGCGACTGCCCCCGAAAGAGCCCTCGGGCGTTCCGTAGAAGAAGTTACGCCTCCCCTCGAGTCCCCGGTAGCAAAACTCACGAAACCCATTCAATACCCCGCGACGATTTCACGCGCGGATGGCAAGTCGGTTTTGCTTTCAGTGCAGTTACTCCCCATCCGTGACGAACAAGGGAAAGTCTGCGGGGCATTCCAAGTATCGCGAGACGTCACGGCGGAATCCTCTCTCGATCACCAGCTCATTAAACAAGTCCAGAGCATGGGCCAGATTGGCATGTGGACTTATGAAATCCAGTCCAATCAAGGCTGGTGGAGCGATCAGACATACCGGCTTTACGGAATCCCTCCCGGCACGCCTATCGCCCAAGACATGGCACTCTCGCGTTTCCCCGCAAAAGACCGCGAGGCCTTAACCGCTGCGCTTGAGAAATGTGTGAGCGAAGGCACTGCCTTCAGCTTAGAGCTGCGTTTCCGCGACGCCTCCGGCCAGCTGCGCTGGGTGAGATCTCAGTGTGCACCCCGTTTGGTCGAAGGCACCGTGACCCACTTAATGGGCACGTTCCAAGACATCACCGAAAAATACGAAGCCGAACAGGCCTTGCACGAGAGTGAAGACTTATTTCACTCGCTCGCGGATAACGTTCCAGGCCTGCTCTGGATGAGCAATCCTCAGGGCCAGGGCGTTTACTTCAACCAACGTTGGATGGATTTCACGGGGCGCTCGCTCACGGAGGGACGCAGCCGCGATTGGAAAGACATCGTGCATCCCGAAGACTGGATCAACGCCCAGGGGCTTTATAGCCAAGCGCTCGCCGCTCAAGCGCCCTTCGAGCGAACGTACCGGCTGCGCCACCAGGATGGAAAGTACCGCTGGGTTCTCGAGCGCGGGGTGCCGCGCTTTCACCGCGATGGCAGTTTTGCTGGTTACCTGGCCAACGGCACCGACATTACCCAAGAGCGTGAGCTGCGCGATCGCGTCGAGCTCAGCGAACGCCGACTAAAACACCTCATGGACACCGCTCCTGTCGGCCTTTTCCTCGCCGATCCAGAAGCCAACGTTTGTTACGCCAACCAAATGTTCGAATCCGTAACAGGCGCATCGGAAGGTTCCTACATCGGCCAAGCTTGGACACATTTGATCCACCCTGCCGACCAAAGCTCTTTTCTCGAACGCTGGAAAGGCTTCATTAGCGAAGAGGCGCCACTCGACTTGGAGTACCGCATATCAAAAGAAAGCGGGCAAGAACTCTGGGTGAAGATGGTCGCAGTGAAACTGCACGACGGCCAATACCTCGGCGTTCTTCAGGACATCACGGAACTGAAAACAACCGAACGCCACTTAGAAGAAAAGCGTTCTTATCTCTCCGGGATCGTGAATTCGAACCCGGATCTCATT
>JAIEOG010000372.1 GCA_019750655.1 bacterium | reverse complement strand
ACGACCTGGATCCAGGTCCGTTGACGATGCCGACGCTCCCGACAACGGGTGGCCGCAATCCGGCGGAAGCAATGCCGACGCTGCCCCGCTTAAAGTAAGTTCACTTCCACTTGATATTGCAACCCATGCTAGGGATCTGCTCTGTGGGTACTGGCTTGCCTGCTAAAACCGCATCCATCGCTCGGCGCAGTTCACGCCCCGTAACGGGCTCAGAGCTTCCTGGCCGACTACCATCCATCTGGCCCCGGTAAACCAAACGCTGTTTCTTATCGAACAGGAAAAAATCCGGCGTACAGGCCGCGTCATAAGCGCGTGCGACGTCCTGAGAAGCGTCGTAGAGGTAATCAAACGTGTACCCTACCCGTGCTTTCTCCTCGCGCATTTTCTCTGGGCTGTCTGCGGGGTAGTTTTCCACATCATTGGAGTTGATACCGACGACGGCAACGCCCTTGGCTTGGTACTCGCGCACCATTCCTGCCAAGCCCGTCGCAACATGCTTCACGTACGGGCAATGGTTACAGAGAAAAATCACCAATAGTGCTGGGGCATCGGAAAAGTCGCTAAGGCGAACCGCCTTCCCTTCGGTATTGGGTAGTGAAAAGTCGGGAGCCGAAGTCCCGAGAGCCACCATAGTGGACGGAGTTAACGCCATAAAACTCTCCTTTTGTCTTTCGATAACAGCTTTCCTTATAATGAGCCATGTCAAAACGCCGCCAAAACAAGAGCCAGAAGAACCAGAAAAGCCGGGGCCGTAGTTCTCGGAGCCGCTCCGAGAAGAAGAATAACCAGCGCAAACCGACCGGAGGCGGCAAACTTCTACGCGGACGCGTGCAGAAGAACCCCAGAGGCTTCGCTTTCATCATTCCGTCCCAGTCGGAGTTCGAAGATGCCTTCGTAAGCCGCGACGACGCCGCTTCCTTGCTCGATGGCGATACTGTCGAGTTTTCAATGCAACGGAACGGCCCTAAAACTAGCGCTCGCGTTCACCGTATCCTCGAACGCCGCACCCAAAAGGTGGTGGGCCAACTCGTCGAGTCGGGGCACGGCACCGGCGTGGTAACCGCTAATAACGAGTATTTCCAAATCGAAGGTGACCTCGCGGGAACCCGCCGAGGCGATTGGGTAGTCGCGGAACTAGACGAATTCCCCACCGCGCGCCATGCGGGAACGGCCCACATTGCAGAAAGTTTTGGCCGGCACTTAACGCCGAAGAACGACATCCCCTACACTATCGCACGCTATGGCTTACCCGAAGAATTCAGCGATTCTGTGATGCGCGAAGCGCCCAAGTACCAGGAGCTTGCACGCGAAGAATTTGAATCAGGAAACCGCAAAGACTTACGCGACCTCCCCTTCGTCACTATCGACGGTGAGGATGCGAAAGACTTCGATGACGCCGTACTTGTACGCCAGCGGGATGACCGCGGCTTCACGCTTTATGTCGCCATCGCGGACGTCAGTTTCTTCGTCGTTCCGGGAACAAAATTAGACAAAGAAGCACGCGCCCGCGCAACCAGCGTTTACTTCCCCGGCTTCTGCTTGCCGATGCTGCCGGAGTTTCTGTC
>JAIEOG010000301.1 GCA_019750655.1 bacterium | reverse complement strand
CCCGATCCGGGCCGCTGGAGGGTAAGATGTCTTGAGTTTCTTTAGTTATCGCTGGTAGGAAGAACGGGGGCAGGCCAGTGGGGGGAAACGAACTATGGTTTCGGTAAGTGATTGAGGAGTGGGGAGATTGAGGCGAATTTTGTTGTGACTGACTGGGGGGAGGATGTCCGAAAGACCGAAGAAGAAGAGTGAGCTATCGTGTTGCGTCCCGGCGATTGAACGCCTTGCCGACGCCTGATTCAGCCACACGGCGATGTTCTGCCGAACTCCAGCTATATCGCTCAACCATACATCCATTCTTCACTTCCGCTCTCTTTTGGATGAGCGGCCATTGAGCCCACCGACTGGTTTTGCTGCTACGGGTCAGCTAGCTTGCGGTGATCTCCACGATTGCCCCTACAGAACTTCTACCTCACTTCCAGCAAAGATTACCTACTCACCCTTATAACGGTCGCACCACCATGCCTGTCTCTGGTATGATGCCCGCGTGGACTTGATCGAGCAAACGAAAACTGATGTCAATACGTTCCGGACAACTCATGCTTATCAAGGTACCGTAAACGACTGCTTCGTTCCTTGGTGGCTTGCGCGAAAGTTCGGGTTAACCGCGGGGGAGGCGATGGCGCAGGCCCCCGGGGGATCCCATGATTTTGGTCTCGACGGATTTCATCTGAAGCTTTCGGGCGACATGCCAACACTCCACCTTATTCAGGGCAAGTTTTCCTCTGATGTCCGGCAGATACGGCAAGGAGTCCAGGGATTCGGAAAAATCCTTCCACTTCTAGCTGAGATCATCGATGGGAAACCAACAGACAAGGCGCAAATAAATTCCGTGATTACTCGCCTCGCGGCCAAGATCCAGAAACATCGAGATGGACTTGGGCAACTGCAGATTCATTTTGCCGTGATTCACCTCGAAGAGCAGGAATTGGCGGTGAGGGACAAGCTCTATGGCGCTTTTGAAGAGTTCCGGGAGCAAGCGAAAAGGCATTTGCCTGAACACCAAGTATCGATCGACGCCATTTTTCCTTCGGCAGCGCTTCCGGCTGTTCGCATGACAGACCCGGTGAAGAGACATGAGATTCGCTTTGTTGGCGTGTCGGGTGCGAGCGCCGAGCCGCCTGTCTACTATCTGGGCCTTGCACATTTGGCCGACCTGGTGAAACTGTACGAGTCTTACTATGATTACCTCTTCTCAAAAAACGTTCGTTCTTTCCTCATGCGAAAAGCCAATAGCGGGCCCGCGAAGTATATAAAGGCAAGCTTGAGGCAGATCTGCCTGGAAATGAAGCGCGATCCGCAGTATTTTCTCGCCTTACATAACGGGATCACTCTTCATGCTCGAAGCGCGGTCCAAGAGTCGGATCGTCTAACGATTCATGGCCCCAACGTCCTCAACGGCTGCCAGACGGTAAAGACGGCCTACCTGTTCCGCCACGATCTAAATCTGCGTGATCGGATTGACGACGCCCGCTGGAATAACGTGCGTGTTCCGCTAAGGGTTGTGATTACCGAAGATGAAGCGCTGATTCGATCCGGACTGCCCGAGGTCGAAGCACACCGT
>JAIEOG010000128.1 GCA_019750655.1 bacterium | reverse complement strand
CACCCCGCTCCCGAACTCTACGCAGCCTGAACAAAACGAACCCAGTCAAAATCTCAACCCTGAAATTTGCAATCCTGCAACAAATTGTTATACTGGTGCTTTCGGTATCCCTCCGTTTGGGAGGCTGAAGGCTGCTGTCACGGGCCCGAAGCCGTTTGGACCATTCAGAGTTGTTTCCACCTGGTGAGGCCCTCGCTCATCGTCAAATTCGCTGCATCCCTAAAATGCAGTATCTGTAGTGCAGAATCAGTAGTAAACCGTTCGACTTAAAACGAATCATGGCTCAAAAACAGGGAAAAAAATACTTGGCCGCTGCCAAGCAGGTGGAAGCGCGGACCTACTCCGTGACCGAAGCCGTTGGCCTCGCTCAAAAGATCAAATTCACCAAGTTCAACGAAACCGTTGAAATTCACATGCGCCTTGGCGTAGACCCCAAGCACGCGGATCAAATGGTCCGTGGCACGGTCGTCCTCCCCAACGGCCTCGGAAAATCCAAGAAGGTTCTTGTCATTGCTTCCGGTGAGAAAGTGCGTGAGGCCGAAGCGGCCGGCGCGGACTTCTTCGGCGGCGATGAGATCATCGAAAAGATCATCAAAGAGAACTGGCTCGACTACGATGCAGTTATTGCCACCCCCGACATGATGCGCTCTATGGCGCGTCTCGGTAAGGTGCTTGGCCCGCGTGGTCTCATGCCGAACCCCAAAACGGGTACGGTCACCACGGACGTCGCGACCGCGATCAATGAAGTCAAAGCAGGTAAGGTGGAATTCCGCGTCGATAAGACCGGCGTCGTCCACGCCCCTGTCGGCAAAATCCAGTTTGAAACCACCAAGCTGATCGAAAACGCCGAAAGCCTCATCTCCGCAGTCCTTCGTGCGAAACCCTCCGCCGCCAAAGGAAAGTACGTCAAGAGCGCAACTCTGTGCTCCACGATGGGCCCGGGCATCTCAATCGATGTTTCCGAGCTTTCCTCCAAATTGGCCATTGCGGTTTAAGGATCTGACTCATGAAGAATAAAGTCGACAAGCAAAAAGATTTCGAAGCCATCAAGAAGGCGCTCGTCGAATCGCCGAACGTTTTCGTGACGGGTTTTGAAAAGCTCACCGTCGCTCAGGATTACGAACTTCGCAAGACGATTCGCGGTGCCGGTGGCCGCTATAAAGTCGTCAAGAACACCCTCGCCGAAAAGGCCAGCGAAGGCCTCGCCATCGCTCCCGCCGTTTCCGGCTTGAAGGGAATGAATTCGATTGCTTACACGAGTGGTGACCCCGTTGCCCTCGCCAAGGCTCTCGTCGCTTACGCCAAGGCAAATCCCACCTTCAGCTTCAAGGCAGGGTTTGTCGAGGGGCGGGTCGTGGAAGTTGCTTCCATCAACGATCTTGCCAATTTGCCCGCGCGTGAAGAGGTTCTGGCAAAACTGCTTTACCTCATCAATGCGCCCGCTCAGCGTTTGCTCTCCGCCATGAATGGTGTGGGCCGCAACCTGGCAGTGGTCGTCGACCAAGGCGTCAAAGAAAACAAGTTCAATCAGAAA
>JAIEOG010000349.1 GCA_019750655.1 bacterium | reverse complement strand
TTAGTCCTGACGGATTGTGACGGCGTTCTCACAGATGCGGGCGTTTATTATTCAGAAGCGGGCGAACAGTTGAAACGCTTCAATCTACGCGACGGGATGGGTGTGAAACGCCTGCGGCTCATGGGGATTGATACGGGGATTGTCACCGGCGAACAGTCCCAAAGCCTCGTGCGCCGAGCGGAAAAACTCGGCATCGAAGAAGTAGCGCTCGGAGCCCGTAACAAGATCCAAGTCGTTCAAGCAATCGCTGCGCGGCGGGGCCTGGGGGCCGAAGCCATTGCATATATTGGTGACGATGTGAACGATCGCGAAGTTTTGGCTTGGGCAGGCTTGTCAGCATGCCCTCATGATGCCGTCGGTGAGATCCAGAAGCGTGTGCACCTGGTTTTGAAAACGCGTGGCGGGCATGGTGTTTTTCGCGAGCTCGCGGAGATTATTTTGGAAGCCCAGTTCCCAGGGCAAGTTTTGCCGGTGCCTTGAGCGCATTGTGCAAGAGTTTTTCATAAGCCTCATCTGAAACTTCAATCGCTCCCAGGCTCTTTAAATGATCGGTGAGGAATTGCACTTCCAGGAGCTGGTAACCACAACGCTTTAGTTCTTGGGTCAAATGGTAGAGCGCAACTTTCGAGGCGTCCGTCACACGGTGGAACATGCTCTCGGCGAAGAAGGCTGCCTCCAGGCAGACGCCATAAGCCCCGCCGACGAGTTTTCCGTACTGCCAAATTTCCACGCTCGCCGCTTTTCCTTGCGCATGTAGATCGCCATACGCTTCGAGGAAGGGCTGAGAAATCCAGCTGCCTTCTTCGCGTTGTGCGCATTCTTTCATCGTTTGTTCAAAGGCTTGGTTGAAGGAAACGCGGAAAGGTTCATTGCGCAGGGTCTGGCGCAGAGAACGCGACACGTGAAAACTCTCTAAGGGGATCACCGCACGGGGGTCGGGGCGATACCAGTTGATTTCATCCGTGTCGGGATCGGCCATGGGAAAGTACCCGTTGCGGTATGCGTATTCCAAAACTCGGGCCGTAAAGGGAACCTGCATTAAGCTGGACCAAAAAGAGCTGTTAGCAACGGAAGCGCAAGTTGCTCCTTGGGCGCAGGGCCAAGGTGCACTGTCGGTTGTCCGGGCCGCAAGAGCCAAAGCTCGTTGTCGGAAGCTTCGGGGCCTAGGCCGGTAGCGACCGGGTTAGCGACGATAGCATCGGCATTTTTCTTGGCGCGCTTGTGTTCAGCGCGTTTGAGAAGCTCGTCGGTTGCGAGGGCTTCGGCGCAGAAGGCGATGACGGTCTGGTTTTGCTTTCCAGCGCCTGCCCAAGCGGCATAATCGAGCACGGGGCGAATGCGCAGAGACAATTCATTCCCCAATTCTTCTCGTTGGAGTTTTCCTTCCCAAGGGAGGACTTCAAAATCCAACACGGCAGCTAGCGAGAAAAAGACCGTGCATTCTGGAAAGAGCGACTTCAAAGCATCGCCGTAGTCAGCGGGGCCCTCGTAGCGCGTCACTTCGAAGTTTCCGAATTGAGCGGCCATAG